>CAZTEP010000168.1:0-3708 GCA_964612325.1 uncultured Anaerolineaceae bacterium | reverse complement strand
ATTATTGGGAGTTTTTATTAATTTATGGGCTTCTTCAATAACCGTTAGATGTTGAAACTCATGAATTTGTTTTTTTGTCTCACGCTGAACCTGCCTGTACTCATATAAACGAGTTAGCAAAATACCCATAATAAAAGCTTTTTGCTCATCATCTCCAATTTTTTCAAGCTCTAAAACAGTATTTTGATTTAGCAAAAAATCCATTCCCGCATCAAGTGGTGTGTTAAGCATCATGCCCTTGCCACCTGTCATTAATGATTCCAATCTGGTTTGTAAAGCTGCTTTCACATCTTGTTCTACTTCGTGACTATATCCCATCCGGTGAGTAACTTCATCAACCTTTTTATACAAATCACCTAAAGTTGGGAACACATGATAATCATCGAGTTTTTGACATTCAGCTTCAGATAATTTGTCATTTTTGTTCGTAATCAAATTCCAGCCTCTGTCCTCGTAAATCTCATGAAGACAAATTTCTAATATATAGGGCATTGGCGGATAAAGTGCAAAAGCCGCATTAAATACTGTCTTTAAATAATCAATATGAGTTTGAACGTTTACAGTATTCCCAGCTTTGTCAAACTCAAATTGAAACGGGTTTAACCTTAGTGGATTGGTGCTTTCATCACCTAAAGTGAAAATCATGAGATTAATTTTGTCTCCAATTTTGGAATGCATAGAAAGAAGTTCGCGATATTCCGTTTTGGTTGGTTCAATGACCAAAAATGGCACTTTGGGGTTCAACTCAGTAAGTTTCACTAACAGTGTTTTGACCGTTGTGGTTTTACCGCTGCCAGTCATACCACAGACAAACGTATGTTTAGTTAAAGCCTGTATTGGCACGTTATAAGTTAAGGCTGTTGCTTGATGATTTGAAACGATATTCCCTAATTCCAGACACTTTCCCTCCTCTGGAATTTGATCGACGTCAAAATCGATACGTTCATTTACGAAATAACCCGGCGCTTCAGAAGACGGCAAATAAGCCATGCTTGCCAATTCTGATGAATTTAGTAATGTACTGTAATCATAATTTGTTGTTTTTGGGGATGTCGCACAGATAAAAGAGCGAACAGGCTCATAAGAATTTTCAGCAGCATGTAAACCGGATCGTAACAAAGCATTTTGAATCAACAAAGTTTCAATTTGATCAGAAAAGAAATGTGCCTCTACATTCCATGCGCCTTCAATTAATGCCAATTGCAATTGTTTTTCTTTCAACTCCAAAAGGTCAGCCAAATATTTAGCGCTTCGATCATTACGCTCGCCTGAAAGTGATACCGTTGAACCAGTTTGTCTTTGCTCCGTTTCTCTCACAGATTCTTGGACAAGCTTCTGAACTTGCATCTTACTCATACTCACCGCATGGCCTAAAGTTTCTGAAGTTTCAGACAGAACAATTCTTATATCATTGTGATTTACCGGCTGAGCATAGACATAAAAACCCCAATTTTTTGCCTGAAGGCCACGAGCCATGCGATCAAGAGGCGATGCAACTGTTAAATCAACCCCTTTTTGACTTTCAATCATTTTTGCGCCAGACCACTCAGTTTTTTCTGAAATAACCTTTGGGAGGCCACTAATCATCCCCCGATGATTAAAAATCCCCGTTTTGTTTAAATAGCTGCCTAATTCTTGTTCTGGATTTGGCATCAAGCTAATACCAGGGAATATTGCCTTCAACATTTTGACAAGGTCGGGCTTCTTTTTTCTGTCCCCACAAGCTAAATAAACATTTAATCGATGCTCAATATTAATAAGCAAAAAATAAAAAGGAGCATTAATTGCATTCAAACTAAGAAGAAGATCCCTTGTTTGATTAATACATTCAAAGAGATTTTGGCCTTTATTAGAAGCTTTAATACCTCTGATATGAAAAAAATCCAATCCTTCCAATTGGCCCCAGAGAGGTATTGCACTTGAAGGTTGAGTGTTTTCGAGTTGTGTTCTTTGAATTTCAGCTATTTTTGTGCGAATAATATCTGGTTGAACACCAGATGTAAGATACAAATCCATAAATGCTCCTTTTTCACTTACTGGAGATAACCACATGCGCATGATAAGTTTCGTTATATGCACTTGTCATAATCAAAGTCCCATTAATCCATCTTCCATAAAAACCAACCCAGTTCCCGAGACTAATAAAACCCGATTCGAATTCACCTTTTATAATAATGGGCGTCTGGTTTCCATTTTCTTGTTCAACAACAACATAGCGAACTTGAATTTGTCTATCTCTAGGAAAAATGAAACCTAAAACAGGTTTCCAAAGCACTAAACCGGCCTTTATGAGTATTCTCAAGATTTCTTTTGGTGTTTTTCCCGGGTTAACAATATGAGGCCCATCGATTTGAACTATTTTCCCAAATAGCTGGTAGTCCTGATACGTTCTATGCTGTGGTGTTTTTTGCACAACTGTATCAAACATTGAGTTTTCCGGTATTATTTGGGTTTGTGAACGAGCAATTGGATCATTAACAGAAACTGGTCGACTTGCATAAACCGTGAATTCCGCATCTTCAATAGTCATAATGTCATTCTCTCCAAGCATCGTCACATCATTCGATACAGGGGTGCCATTAATACTTAATAAAGCATAAGCTTGTATTAAAGCTTGTCCATCCTGAACAAAAAGTTTTGCGTGATGTCTTTGAACAGTGTTTCCACTTATTCGAATATCCACATCTTCACCACACCCAATGACAACACTACGTTGAGTATTAAAAGTCATATTATGCCCCCAGTTTGATGCCACAGTAAACTCTCGGGCAAAGGATATCGCAGGTAAATTCTCTTGATTTGTGTTTATTGATGTTCCTGAAATCGATTGGCTGTTTGGCAACTTGTGACCACAAACAACACATCTCTCAACACCGGCTGGATGATCTTGATTACCACAGAAAGTACATTGTATATTCATATTGAACTCCTTTTTATGGAATATTTTTAATTGAGGCCCCTCTTAAGTGTAATTGCAAAAATTGATTTATCTTACACGATGCAATCCTTCTGGCTTAATTTTGATTGCTACCTTCCTAAAATTGTTTTGGCTAAAATGAAATTGCTTCTCGAAATCGATAATGTCTGCCACTATATATATAATCCTCGGCTCATACTTTTTTTCAATGAAATCTTGGTCTAAACTTTTTCCAAGCGATTCAAGTCCTTGTTTCAGGTACTTTCGGACAGCATTATTTTGGACAATCTGATTCTGATTCTGGTCAAACCATTCTTCTGCATCTGCTAATCTTAAAAAGCGAATAAGCCAATCTTTTGACTCTGCATTTTGTGCTGTAAAATTCCGGGACGCGAAAAGAGCCAATTGCCCAATATCCAGAATAAGTTCTTCACCAATTATTTTTGTTTTTATTGCTTCAATTATCATCTCTTTAAAGGCATCAACTGCCTTAAACGATTGTTTGGTCTTTCGGGAGTTAAGTAATTCAATGGCTTTTTGCCAATAGTTTTTCCAACTGTGCATCTTCTTTTTGATGGCCAATTCATTCGACAATAGATTAATTAGGAAGTCGGGCGAAGCGTTGTTTATTTTGAAAAGTATTTGATGCAACAGATCGTTTCCAATTGAATCTAAGTATATGTTTCGCAATGATTCTTGTTGCGTTGATTGTAGCCATTTTGTCGCATACTTCACATCCAAAGACAGATCGGAAGAGCGTCGTGTAGGGAAAGAGTGTACGTCCTGGTGTA
>CAZTEP010000167.1:0-3719 GCA_964612325.1 uncultured Anaerolineaceae bacterium | reverse complement strand
GATACATATGTCATTGGATGCAAAAACGTAGAAACAGGAAACATTATGGCGTTTATGGTTTATTTCTCTGAATCGGATAAACTTTTCTGGTCAACAGCTACCGCACCAATAAATTTTTGCAAAGGGCATGAATAAACACCTTAATAAGTTATCAATAATCTGTAGATAAATGAGGAGTACTATAATAAACCTATGAAATTAATTTTTACTGAAACCCAAATGAATAAAAGAACAGATATGAATCTTCAGTTATTTAAAAAAGGCTCTCATGATTGGCTCATTCTTGTGGTATTCATTCTCATTGGTGCGCTTATAGCGTTCGCTTTCAGTTTCCTTAAAGAGCCGATTTATGAAGCAACCGCGTTGGTAACAAGCAACTTACATCTAAATAAAGATGGCTCTGTAAATGAATTCATGCTGGATTCACAGATAAATCACATTGGTGAACTCTATTACAACCCTAATGTTGTTCAAAAATTAATCGAACGGGAATATGAAAACGGTATTCACATTGATTTAGAAACGTTAAAAGAGATCGCAACCGTTGAGCGAAGAATGCTGAATAGTTTGATTAAAATCAGACACAAAGACCCTGAAGTTGCCGCAGATATAGCCAGCAATTGGGCTGAAATTCTTTATAAAACTTTGGAACAAGCTTATCCTTACGCGCTTGAAGCTTCTCGGGCTAAAGACACCCTGGTATTGTTAGAAAATTGTGATAACACAAACAGTAATCCTGAATATACCATTGAGATTGACGCCTTTTGCCAAAGCATGACAAAGTCTGAATATGACCAGGCATTAGCAACAGCAAAAGAAACTGTCCTTCAAAATGACCGAAATAGTTTAGGATTGAGTGAATACTTAAATGTTAGCCAATATCAACCCGCAGCAATCCCTGCTAAACCTGTCAGTTTTCATCGAGGTTCAATGGTCCTCGCAGGTGGAGTGATAGGTCTGCTTTTTGCATTTATGATTTTGATAATTAGGAAACAAAATGATTAAAGCTAAACTTGAACGAATCTATTCTATCCTAACCTCAATCGCGTTCAGCTCGCTATTTTTATTTTTACCTGTTACAAGTCTGCCTTTGTTATCTAAAATATTCGGCGGTACATCTGTTGCTCCTTTATCGGTTGTACCAGCTTTATTACTGGTCATCGTCCTTATAATCCCAACTGTATTCAATAATCGGCTTTTTTCTGTTCAGTTCACACCTTTAATCTTGTTCATATTGAGTGCCTTAATCAGTACGTTTTTTGTCTTTTTTAGGGATGCGCCAACTTTTAAAGATATTCATTTCCTCAAGAATGCAATTGAAAGTGGCGTTACCTTATTGATGGGACTCGCTTTTTATTACTTGTGTGCTCATTTCTTAAACACGGAAGATAAAATCAAACAAATGATGCGTTGGATGAATATTGGCGCATTTATCTTGATTGCTTTTTCTGCCATTCAGGCGTTTTACATGTACACGCCTTTTGAGATTTATCCTAATTGGTTAAAACAAGCAACATGGTTAACTGCTTCCTCAGGTAAAATATTCCCCCGAAGAATCAGCGGCTTAGCTTACGAACCAAGTTGGCTGGCTCATCAACTTAACCTGCTCTATTTGCCAATTTGGCTTGGTTTTAGTGTAAAAAAACACAGCGTCTATTCATTCAGACTCTTCAAAAATATCACTATTGAAAATATTCTTCTCGTATTTGGTGTTGGACTGTTATTCCTTAGCTTTTCACGCATTGGTTGGATAACCTTTTTTATTCTATTGGTGTTTCTTCTTATTCGTATTGCTAACATTTTGCTTAACAGAATTATTTCTGGTATCGAAGCCAAAAGAAAAAAGAGGCTTAATAATTGGCAATCATTGCTTGCCAAAGCAGGTATGTGGGTAGCTGTTATTATCGTGGCATCCGCGTTAGGAATAATTGCCGGATTGGTCATTGCCAAGCTCGATCCGAAAAGAACGGCGAATTTGTTAAATATTGAAGCTATAAAAAATTTAGGGATTCTGGGTTGGGCTAATTTGCTCAAAATAGCTGAACGATTTATTTATTGGATTATTGGATTTAAAGCGTTTCAACTTCACCCATGGCTTGGTGTTGGTTTAGGCGCGGTTGGTTACTATTTTCCAAGTTTGACACCCGCATTTGGATATCTATTGCCTGATCTTGTGCACATCATCAATATCGAAAGTTTTATTCCAAATGCAAAAAACCTTTGGTCGCGTCTTTTGGGAGAGACCGGTATTATTGGAACGGCTTTCTTTGTTGGATGGATCTATATGCATTTTAAGAATGCTTATGAATTAGAAAGACAGCATTATTCCAGCTTTCTTGAAGCAATGGGTTTGGTTGGAAAATTATTTGTTTTGGCTTTTATCATTGAAGGTTTTAGTATGGACACTTTTGGATTGCCATATTATTGGATCGCATTTGGTCTGATTGTGGCAAGCTGGCGTATATCAAAGAACAAAGAAGAAACTAATGTTACTGGGCAACAGTCTTCAGACTAAGTTAAACACAATATTGCTAATTAATCATTGTGTTCATTAGTTGATATAAGTAATCACGTTCAGCTGATTTCTTTGTGAAAACGCACTCAAAGTCTTCTAAGGCTTTTAATTTATATCGATTGGCTGTTTTTCTTGTCTTTAGATCAATTTTTAATTGTGTTAAAAGACTTGTAATTTCCATGGTAACTTGTGGATTTTCTTGTGGGTCGATTAGCCAGAGTTCTCGTATTCTATTCGATATTGTTAGACCCAACAGAAGTGGATATGTCTTCTTTTTTGTAATGATGTCAGTGCCAATAGATTTTCCAGTTTTAAGTGGATCTCCCCAGATACCTAAATAATCATCCTGGATTTGAAATGCAAGTCCGATGTTAGTCCCAATTGCGCGTAGCTTAGCTGCTATATCGTTGTCAACATGATTGATGATACCCGCCATCTCAAATGCCAGTGAAAACAAACGTGACGTTTTGAAATTAATCATTCTCAAATAATCTTCTACTGTCACACTGGGTTGGTTTTCATAAAGCATATCCAAATGTTGTCCGCGCATAACATCCAAACCTGCTTCAGTAAATGATTGCAACAGGTAAATTCGTTGTATATCTGTGATAAATCCAGTAGGTCTGGCCAGAATAGCTTGGGCTGTATATGCCAGGAAATCACCAGTGTTTATTGTTTGTTCCACACCATATTTTTTCCACATTGCCGGACGTCCCTGACGCATTTCTCCTTTATCTTGTATATCATCGTGGACCAATGTGAAATTATGAAAGACTTCAAGTGCTATGGCGGAAGAAAGTGCTTTTGAGTAATCGGCACCTAACGCGACTGTAGACAGAAGGTGAATTAAGGGTCGTAAGCGTTTTCCACGTTGACAATCTTTACAATACCAACCGAAATGATATTGAATCATTTCGCGTAATAGTGGTTCATGATCTCCGCATTGCGCCATCAATTTGATTTCAAGCTGTTTTTCAAAACTGTTTTTTAGCTGACTTATCATGTCTTATCCCTTTTCGACTATTGTGGAATAATTAATATCGCTTATATTTGAACAACGCGCATTAAACATGGAGATTTTTAGTTCAAGAAGCAGAGATTCAATAAAAGAATACAGTACCTCTTCTCCCAATTCAGCTGCTTTCAAGAAAGGTAATGCCATTCCAGTCAAATTTGCACCTAATGCAAGTGATTTGAAAATATC
>CAZTEP010000166.1:0-3732 GCA_964612325.1 uncultured Anaerolineaceae bacterium | reverse complement strand
TCATCAGCCTCCATCTCCCCCTCAACCCCGCTTCCAAATACATGATTAACGACGATGCTTTCGCCAAGATGAAAGACGGCGTGATGATTGTTGACGTTGCGCGTGGTGGTGTGATGGAAGAAGCCGCCCTTCTGCGCGCGCTTGATTCCGGCAAAGTGGCTGCCGCTGCCTTAGACGTTTACGAAAAGGAACCCCCCGTTGACTGGTCTGTGCCCAAGCACCCCAACATCATCGCGGTTCCCCACATCGGCGGACAAACCCAGGAAGCCCAGGAACGCGCCGCGGAAGACATTGCCTCTGAGGTAATGAACGTCCTGCAAGGCAAAGACCTGCGCTGGAAGATTTGCTAAATAAGCCAAACCAACCCGATAACATTCGCCCAAAAGCGAATGTTATCCTTTTAAGAGAGATTTTAAGGACAAACCATGACTTTTGAAGAAAAATTCAAAACTTTTCGCGACTATTACGCCACAACTCAAAAACTTGGTGGCATTCAAGGTCTCTTAGGATGGGACCAACTTACCTATATGCCCGCAGGAGCCATGCAAGAACGTGGTGAACAACTCCAGGCATTGGGTGGCATCCTTTACGACCGCGCCACCAGTCCTGAATATGGCCAACTCATCGCTGATCTGGTGGCTGAAATCCCAGACCTTGACGCGGATGAACCCGTCGCCCGCGAACTCAAACTCGCCAAACGCAGTTATGAACAATCCACCAAAGTCCCCAAAGACAAAATGATGGAACTCATCATGACCACCAGCGTGGCACAAGGTGTTTGGCAAAAAGCCAAAGAAGAAAACGATTTCGCCGCTTTTCAGCCCCACTTGCAAAAGATTCTCGAACTCAACCTGGAACTGGTGGAATACTTCAAACCCTACGACCATCCCTACGATGCCCTTGCGGACCAATATGAACCCGGCTTAAAAACTGCTCAGGTTAAAGCTATCTTTGGTGCGCTACGACCCCGCCAGGTTGAACTCATCCAAGCCATCAGCGAACGCCCCCAACCCGAAACCGACTTCCTTTTCAAACGCTACCCCATCGACCTGCAACGCAAAATCAACCAATATTTCGCCAGCAAACAAGGTTTCAATTGGAACCGCGGAAGACTGGACGAATCCGCCCACCCCTTTACCACCAATTTTGGCATGGATGATGTGCGTCTCACTACCAATTACGATGAATTCAACGCCATGGACGCGCTCTTTAGCACCATGCACGAAACAGGTCACGGCCTTTACGAACTGGGCATCAGTAAAGCCTATAAAGGCACCACCATCGGTGGAATATTCTCCATGGCACTGCACGAATCCCAGTCGCGTCTTTGGGAAAATATCGTTGGCCGTTCCAAAGCTTTCTGGTCCCACTTTTACCCGACCTTCCAGGCTTTCTTTAGTGAGCACCTCGCTGATGTCAGCCTGAATGCCTTCTACAAAGCCATTAACAAAGTTACCCCCTCACTCATTCGCACCGAAGCGGACGAAGCGACTTATAACCTGCATATCATGTTGCGCTTTGAAATTGAACTTGGCATGATTGAAGGACAAATTGCCACAAAAGACCTGCCCGAAATCTGGAATGAGAAAATGCGCGACTATTTAGGCGTTGTGCCCACAAATGATACAACAGGCGTCCTGCAAGACGTGCACTGGTCAGGTGGCATGATTGGCTACTTCCCCAGCTACGCGATTGGTAACCTTATTGCCTCACAATGGTGGCATCAATTGCTCAAAGACCAACCCAACACGATTGACGAAATCGCCTCCGGTAATCTTGCTAACATTTTGGCATGGCTGCGCGAAAACGTGCATCAACACGGCAGCCGTTACGACTCGATGGACCTCGTCCAGCGCGTCACCGGCGAGCCTCTGAACCCCGATTACTACATGAACTACCTCACTGAAAAGTATAGCGAGATTTACGAGTTGTAGTATTCAGAATTAGCTTTTTTTAAAAAAAAGTGACGTGGTTTACACTGCGTCACTTTTTTTCTCATGATTCAAAATTTATTTATCCTGATTGTTTTCAAGCACCATTTCCAGTTCTATCAATTTACCACCTGGCACTTCCTGTTCTACCTTTTTTCCTGTAAAAACAAAACCTTTCTCACGGTAAAACCGAATCGCTTTTTCATTGCCGTCCAGGACGAATAAGACAACCGAACCAGAAGGCAACATTTCAAGGCATCGTTCCAGCAGTGCGGAGCCAATGCCATGCGTTTGAAAATCTTTTAGGATATACAAAGCCATAATCTCAGAAGAAGGCTGTATGCTCGCAAAAGCTCTGGCTTCTGGGAGATAACAGGCATAGCCCACAACCTCACCACTCACCATGGCAACAAATGTGTTTTTTGGATAAGCAAAGGCCATTGTCCTGCATCGTTCCAGGCTGTGCTTCTCCAAAAATGCCTGCGGAATTAAGTCAGCATAGCTCTCTTTCCAAGAGATGTAGTGAACACTGGCTTTCCCGTTTAATTCCTTTTCGGTTAGAGCTTCTTTGATTACAAATTCCATATTGGTCACCTTTAATCAGTTCCCGGAAACATCTTTCAGGTTTACTTTTAGCTTAGTCATATTTTATCAAAAGCCTAAAATAAATCCGTTTTGTACAAGCTTTAACCGGCGAGCCTTTGAACCCCGATTACTAACCTCACTAAACGTAATCCTTAATCAATCATTATAAAAATGGTCTCACTCCAAACTACTCAGGCGACCATTCCTCCTGCCACTGGCGTGGATCCAAACGCTTGGTCGCGTTGCTTAGCTTTAGGGTAATTTCACGTGGCAAGGGGCTATTCGAGCAAAAGACTGAGAAATCATGGCTGGGTGGATCAAACCAGCCCATGCCCGGGCCACCGCCTCCAACGCCATTACATTCCTCAACCTCCAAATCAAAAGCATTAAGCTTTCCCTCAATCCGCGTGCTAAGCTGATAACCATATTCCGTTACCGTGACATTATCAATGACAATCACTTCACCTTCCAATAAAACCGTCTTATCTACTATGAAAGCCGAGTTCACCTGCGCCTGGCCCAAGTCAAGCGATACAAAACTTTCCTTTGGCAAAGCCTCTTGCATTAAAGGAACAAAACTCACACTTTCAAGCTGAATTCGAAGAGGCAGTGCCAGGTTTTGCTTGCTGATTTCCAAAGTCCAGCTGTCATGCTGGGTATACTCTCCGTCATTCCTCGGCTCGATTGGGCTCAGTAGCTCAAACTTGCCATCCGGGAACTGTAAAACTAATTCAGTTCCGTTCGCGTCCAGAATTTTGGGTATACCTGTCATCAAAGTCCAGCCATTGGGAATATAGCTTTCAATTACCAAATGCAAAATATAACTAACATCCGTCTCAACATATTCTTTGATTTTCAGAACCAGTTCTTCCTCAACAGGTGCCGGTGTGAGTTCTGCTGTGGCTTCAGGCCTTTCGGTTTGTATTTCCGTTTCTGGCAAGGTTTCTGTCACCCTTATAGGCTCCCGCGTTTCCGTTACTAAAGAGCGTACCTGGTGCACTTGCATCCCCTCCGGAGCAGCTTCGAACTCAAGCCATACTGACCAGCCCTCAGGGGCTTTACCCATCACGGCATCGGGGATACACGCAAAGCGCAATTCAACGCGGTTTTCATCTTCTGGAATCGGTTCAGAAATACCGATAACCCGTCCATCCGATAGAACGATTTCGCCACGCTCTCTGCAAGAATCTTCCCCCGGCATAGCCGTTATCACCTC
>CAZTEP010000165.1:0-3758 GCA_964612325.1 uncultured Anaerolineaceae bacterium | reverse complement strand
CGCTATGGCATAATTTTTTTTCAAACTTGGCCTTTGTTGTGATTGATGAAATGCATTATTACAGAGGTGTTTTCGGATCTCATTTTGCAAATGTAATTCGGCGGCTTAAACGCATATGCGCTTTTTATGGAACATTTCCACAATTTATTCTCACATCAGCCACAATTGGTAATCCAGTTGAACTTGCTGAAAAATTGATTGAAACTAAATTTTTTCTTATTGATGAAGATGGTTCTCAACATGGAGAAAGACAATTCATTATTTACAATCCACCCATGATTGATAAGCGGTTAGCTATACGCAAAAGTAGCCTTTTAACAACTGTTAGCCTTGCAAATGATCTAATTGACCAAAATCACCAAACACTCATTTTTGTCCGTACTCGCCGTACCGTTGAAATGCTCCATAACCATTTACTTGAATCTCTCAACAACGATGAACAAAGTTGTGTGCGTGGTTATCGAAGCGGATACCTCAAGAATGAGCGGAGAGACATTGAAAAAGCATTTCGTGATGGAAAATTGAAAGCCGTTGTTTCAACGTCCGCACTTGAATTAGGCATTGACATTGGAGATTTAGAAACAGTTATACTCGTCGGATATCCAGGCTCTATAGCTAATACCAGACAACGTGCGGGACGTGCGGGAAGAAAAAATCAAACGTCATTGGCTATTTTAATCCCAACAGCGGATCCTATTGATCAATATCTCGCGTCCCATCCAGAGTACTTTTTCGAACGAAATCCAGAAAACGCCTTAATTGACCCGAATAATTTATCCATTCTTACTCAGCATGTCCTTTGTGCCGCGTTTGAGCTGCCTTTTACTAACAATGAGCCTTTCGGTAATGTAGATTTTCATCTGCTTAACAGTATCCTTGAGTTCTATCAACAACAATCAACTCTTAATAAACAAGCGGATAAATATTACTTTGTCCATACTCAATACCCAACAGCATCAGTATCACTTCGTTCAACCACACCAAATGTAATAGCTTTAAAGCTTGGTAATCACCAAGAATACAAGCTAATTGGTGAGGTAGATGCCGCTTCTGCACCGTGGTTTGTTCATCCAGGCGCGATATATCTTCATGATGCTGATTTTTATGAGGTTCAATCCCTTGATATTGATAACTGCGAATGCTTTTTAAAAAGAACGAATAATGAACATTACACCATACCAAACCTAAACACGAATATCGAAAACTTTTCAATTATCAGCAAAGAGGAATTTGTTTATTTCCAAAAGTATTTTGGACGAATTTCTTTAAAGTTTTTGATTAACAGCTTCAAAAAATACAGATGGAATACTAACGAGCTAATAAATATTGAACCTTTGAATCTACCTCCGTGTGAGTTAGAAACCACCGGCTTTTGGATAAATCTTGGACAGGAATTGATTAACGGACTTAAAAAAGAAGGCTTATGGAATTCCCAACTTAATGATTATGGCACTGATTGGCCAATTTTACGAAAAAAGATAATTCTTCGTGATGGTTATAAATGTCGTGCTTGTGGAAAAGAATTTGAAACCTCTCAATTGCATGTTCACCATATTCAGCCATTTAAAAGTTTTTCTGATCCAATAATGGCTAATGAAGCCAGCAATTTGGTCAGTCTTTGTCATACATGTCACAGTTTGGCTGAGTTAAATGTTCGAATACGAAGTGGTCTTGCTGCTGCAGGAAATTCATTAAGAAACCTGGCACCTCTCTTTGTCATGTGCGAACAAGAAGATATTGGTAGTTTAACAGAAACAAAATCGGTTTTAGCCGATGGCATGCCTTCTATCTTAGTTTATGACAATATACCAGGTGGACTTGGATTATCACGTAAGTTATATGAAAACCATCAACAATGGATTTCAAGTGCCATTGAAGCGATTGAATATTGTCCATGTGAAAATGGGTGCCCTGCTTGTGTTGGACCGGTTGGTGAACAGGGTTATGGTGGCAAGACTGAAGGTGTTGCATTACTAAGAGCTTTGCTATGAACGACTGGCAAGACCTAAGTGAACGACTTCGCAAATTAGGGGTGAAAAGTGGCGTACAAAATAATCGCCCCCAAAACAAGCTATGGTCTATTGAAAAGATTATAGATTGCAATGTAACAGTCACCCCGTGTGGTCCAATCTTATCGACAAAACAGAAGATTCCCCTAACCTATACGCAAGGCATATCGGTTATCACTCCTAACACGTCTTTTAATCGATTATTGATATGGGCTAATATTCCTATTACCGATCCAATAAGATTAGAAGATTTCATTTTTATTGATACAGAAACAACCGGTTTATCAGGAGGGACTGGTACACTTCCATTTATTGTAGGTGTTGCTAAATTCGCCGCCAATTCATTCCAATTAGAACAATTCTTTTTACGTAATCCAAGTGAAGAAGACGCTCTGCTTCATGCCCTATCCCTATTCTGCGAAAATTTGAAAGCCGTGGTCAGTTACAATGGAAAAGCCTTTGACATCCCAATTTTAAACACACGTCATATTTTACAGCGTCTACTAAGTCCTTTTCTTGATGTTTATCATATAGATTTACTCACAATCAGCCGACAATTATGGCGACTGCGATTATCAGAATGCCGTCTGGCTAACATTGAACAAAAAATACTTGGTTTTCATCGTGAAGAAGATGATGTGCCGGGTTATTTAGTTCCAGGGATATATAATGAATATCTGCGTACAGGAAATGCACGCCCACTAAAAGGGGTCTTTTATCACAATCAGCAAGATGTCATTAGCCTCGCTGCGTTATTCAGCTTAATCGCAACGATTCTGGAAGACCCTTATAAGCAAATAATTCCAGATGCTGTAGATACTTTCTCAATCGCAAAAGTTTTTGAAAACCTCGATGAATTTGAAATTGCCCATGCTCTTTATCAGCAGGCTCAATGCAATGAGAGAAATCATACATTACGCACACGCTACCTTTTACAACAAGCAAACTTATATAAACGCCAAAAACGGATAGAACTTGCCATTCCATTATGGAAAGAAGCTTCAAAAGATGGTTCAATTATTGCAATGGAAGAATTAGCCAAATATTATGAACATAGCCTCAAAGACTATTCGAAAGCACTTTCAGTAACAGAAAACGCAATTAATGAGCTAAATAATATGCATAATAGCAACAGTACAATCATCAAAAATTTTTCAAAACGTAAAAACAGGTTGTTACATAAGATTAACAATGTAAAAATTGAATAAGAAAAATCATTTAACACTCGCCGCATCTTGTTTTATTGCTATGCGCAGCTGTATCAAATATGTAAGGTTAGACAAATTGTTCTCCTCGATTTTTATTATATTTAACGATATTCTTTACCGTTAAATAACAAGATTTTTAATTTTATACAACTTACAAAAATATTATTAATCGAATCTGGTGTCTTGACACTTTATGAATTTGAACCTATAATTTTAGTTGAATATAAAAGGTCTTCTTTAATTTAAGAAACCGACTGTCAACAACAAACGTTTTTCTGTTTGTTTAAGAATCAATGCCTGACCTTTGAGATAACTGGAAAACAATATTAAAAAGATTTTATCAATACCACCAGATACAGTAACCGATTTTATAGGTTACCTTTATGACGCACATTGATAATCTCGCCAACTAAGGAGGTGTTTGCCAAAAAAAATGAATCATTTTAACCAATACAGTATTACAAATCAAATAAAAAATATTAAGAAGCAGGGCAAACGCATCTAAATTAGGCAAGAAACATGCATCTCATAATGAAAGAAG
>CAZTEP010000164.1:0-3762 GCA_964612325.1 uncultured Anaerolineaceae bacterium | reverse complement strand
AACTTGTGTCGTGGCCTCACGCAAAATCTCAATCGCGCGCGAAACACGGTCATCTTCCGTACCAATTAACAGCGTACTTCTGCCACTACGCAAAAAGCCACCCGTTGAGGCAATTAAAGTCACCCTGAACTTTTCTTCAGTCAGCGCGTTTGAAACACGATCGTTATCAGAATCTTTAATGATTGCAATAATGAGCTTCATCTTAAAACTCCTCGAAATGGTCTAAATCTAAACTAAATATGTTTGCACCGCCGATAACGGTTTCAGTCGGCAAAAGGATTGGGAATGGCGCGTTGTCGATTGGTGTTGCCAGATAACTAACGCGTCGTTTCGCGGTTGATGCCAAAATATCAATCACTTCCGGGATATCTTCTTCTGAGCAACCCACCAATAAGGTCACATTACGCTCTCTTAAAAAACCACCCGCGCTGGGTAATTTACCAAAACAAAATGAAGCTTGATCAAGTGCTCGCTCAACCAGGTCGCTATCTTGACTCTGAACAACCACAATCAGTAATTTGTTTATTTTCTTCTCGTCGTTCATAATGGTATCCTTGGCTCTAATAATTTTACACCAAAATCAGCTACACTAATCAAACCATTCTACGACCATATCTTCAAGGTCCTCTGGGTCAATATCCGCTTCGCTAACCACTTTTCCAAAGACAGAATTGCCGGTCTTCCTTGTACTTTGGGGATCACCGGTTTTTAGAGGATGCCACCATGGCAAATCTTTGCCTTCTGCGATCAAACGGTAAGCGCAATTCTTGGGTAACCACGTCGCTTCACGTGCCAGCTTTGGGGTCAGCAAAACGCAATCGGGCACATTTTCATGGCGGTTTTTATAGTCGCTGCACATACAGGTTTCCATATCCATATAGCGACAAACGACGTTGGTAAAAAGAACTTTAGAATCTCCTGTCTCTACGAATTTATACAAACAGCATTTGGAACAATGGTCGCAAAGCGATTCCCATTCATCGGGAGTTATATCATCAAGAGTTTTTTCTAACCAAAAAGCAGCTTTTGTCATCAATAGTTCTCTTAAAGCTTAGATGTTGGCGCGTTCCGCAACTACTTCGCTCATTTTTGCCAACAAAGCGTCCACTTCGTGCGACATTTCATTCCATTCGGCCATCATCGCGGCTGCCTCAGCATGATTTCTATAATCCACCAAATTGATACGAACATTCAAACCAGCCGCCATAAAACCGGCTTTGGCCATATGCGCGCCAGCTGCCGCGTCAGACAAAGCATTGACATTACCAATTTCGGTCATGCGTGTTGCCAATCGCAAAACGGCCAGACAGTTACGGGCATTTTCCAAGGGAATTGAAGCGGCATGCAAACTGGCACGTAAAATAGCTTCATCACGCGCGGCAATTTCTTCATCACTGCCTTTTGGCAAACGCATCGCTTCAAGCACGCTATCGTATGATTTTGCGTCCTTTTCAATGCCTTCTGTCAAGGCAACTCGCAAGGTTTCAGCCTTATCAATAATATCCAATGCCTCCTGCTCAACATCCGCATAGTGTTTTTTGCCGACGGTCAAACGCGCGAGCATCATCGTCAAAGCAGCCCCCAAAGCGCCCGCATAAGCCGCTGATGAACCACCACCCGGCGCGGGCGTACCGGCAGCAACATCGTCGATAAAGCCATAAATGTTCTCGCCACCGGACTCAGCACCTTGCATACCAAAAACCTGATTCTCCAAAATCTGCTCGTCCTGCAAACCATCCATTTGCATATACCACTTGCCGGCATTCACCATCGCGCGCGTTGGGATAAGGCCAATAATCTCAGTGTGATGGATACCCACACCGTAACGTTGCGCTTCACGGCGCACAAACTCGGTTACCTGCGCTAAAGGCGAACGGCGATAATCTGTCAGGTTCATAGAAACCTGTGCCAATCCATCCACCAAAAGTCCAATGCCTTTCACAAAGCGAAAACCACCGTTACTGTGGCGTGTCCGTCGGGCGATTTTTTGAGCGATGCTCACATCATCTGTGTTTAGGAAAATGTTATAAGCAATCAAAGGTTGTCGCACGCCAATCACTGTGGCACCAGCTGAACCAAGTTCTTTCGGACCCAGGTCTGGTTCCTTGTAGGGATCGGTAGCAATACTTTCCTTGATACCTTCAAACTCACCGCGACGAATATCTTCGAGATTCACTCGGTCTTTGCGAATGGCTGCTTCTTCGTAAAAATAAACCGGAATGTTCAATTCTTCTGCCACACGTTTACCCAAACGACGTGCCATCTCGATACAATCCGCCATGGTCACATCAGAAATTGGGACAAAAGGCACCACATCCGTGGCACCCATGCGGGGGTGTTCCCCATGGTGCGTGTTGAGGTCAATCAATTCCGCAGCCTTCGCGATGCACGCGAAAGCGCCTTCTTCAACCGCCTTTGGATCACCAACAAAAGTAAGCACAGTGCGGTTATGGTCAGGGTCAGAGCTGTAATCCAAAACACGCACGCCTTCCACCGCGGCAACCGCGTCTACAATAGTTTTCACAACTTCCAGTCGGCGACCTTCAGAAAAATTGGGGATACATTCAACGATTTTCATAAAGATATTGACTCCTTAAGGATATTTGTAGTTACAAATTAATTATACCAAAGTTACAGGCCACAAACAGCAAATGCGCCGTCGAAGAATTATCAATAATTTAAAGCATAAAATTCACTTTCTTTAGTTTTACTCTCAATATTATTTATTTTACACACTATTTAACTTGACTTAATTAAGTTTTAGCTTTATTATTCATGATGTGCTTAGCTATGACACAGAAAGGATAGAAAAAATGCCAGAATTTACCAATACTTGCCCCATCTGCAAAGGTGATGTTCACATAAAGCGTTATCAATGCAACCAGTGTGACACTTCGATTGAAGGTTTCTTTGTGTTGCCGCCTGATCCTTTCAGCCAATTGACTGATGAACAACGCCATTTCATGCTCACCTTCGTGCGCGCCGAGGGACGCCTCAACCGTATGGAGGAAATATTGGGGATTTCCTACCCCACACTTAAAAACAGGCTCACCGAACTCGTCAAAGCCTTAGGCTATCAACCTGAAAGCGTTCCATCCAAACCTAACGCTCAACAACGCCAGGCTATCCTGGATGACCTTGAAGCCGGGCGAATTGACTCAGACCAGGCCCTGCGCTATCTGCGAGGCGATGAACCCTTTATATATGAAGACTAAGCAGGAGAATAAAATGACAGAAGAAAAACTTCGCATCCTAAAGATGCTTGAAACCGGCGCTATCAATGCTACCCAGGCTGCTGATTTACTCAACGCCATGCAAGAAGATCCCATGCCCATCACCGAGCTACCCATAACAGATGAAGGTCATGAAAAACAGGCAAAATGGATAAAAATTCTTATAACAAACCGTTCAACTGGGAAGAATAAGGTGAATTTACGCATCCCATTAAAACTGTTCCCCTGGAAATTGATGGAAAAGGGTCTTTTCATCAATCTTGGCGATAAAACCGACAATAATGAGTCTTCCTACCTTTTCGACAAAGAACACGTAATGGAAATGATTAAAAAGGCCGAGCCTGTTGTCATGGTCGACTTGGATGATGAAGAAGACGACGAAAAAGTGCTTATATCCTTGGAATAGTCAATCAGACTCCCAAAACATACTTGCTTCCAAACAAAACGCCTTGAATATAACAAAAAATCAGGGCGTCAGGGCAATTGCATCTTATTTGTGTAAAAGGCATAAAACAGCCACCCCCAGGCT
>CAZTEP010000163.1:0-3765 GCA_964612325.1 uncultured Anaerolineaceae bacterium | reverse complement strand
ATGGAAATGTGGCTGACATCAAAATTCCTTGTTAAATAAAGAGAGATGGCTCCAGCGAACCATCTCTCTAAAGGTCAAACTAGCGTTTGGCGTCAAAAGCCAGGGCGTCCCAGCCAGCGTATTTGCTTGTGCTGCCCAGTTCCTGTTCGATCGCCAGCAAGCGATTGTATTTGGCAAGGCGGTCAGAGCGGGCAGGCGCGCCGGTCTTTATTTGACCCAGATTCATTGCCACAGCCAGGTCAGCGATGGTGCTGTCTTCAGTCTCACCGGAGCGATGCGAACAAACCGCGCGCCAACCGTGTGAGCGCACCATATCGATGGCTTGCAAGGTTTCGGTGAGTGTGCCGATTTGGTTCAGCTTCACCAAAAGCGCGTTGGCAGCTTTCTCTTCAATGCCACGGGCGATGCGTTTGGGGTTGGTCACCAACAGGTCATCACCCACAATTTGCAAGCGATGGCCAACAGAAGCCGTAAAAGCCTTCCAGCCTTCCCAGTCATCCTGAGCAAAACCGTCTTCAATCGAAACGATGGGATACTGGTCAATCCAGTTGGTCCAGAAAGCGACCATTTCTTCAGATGTCAGCTTCTTACCTTCTTTGCGCAGGTTGTAAAGGCCAGTTTCTTCTTCGTAAATTTCTGATGTGGCAGGGTCAAGCGCGATGCAAACTTCTGAGCCTGGTTTATAGCCAGCTTTTTCGATGCTTTCCAAAATCAGCTCGATGGCTTCTTTGTTCGCCTTCAGCGCGGGGGCAAAGCCGCCCTCATCACCGACCAGGGTACCATGACCGTGCGACTTCAAAACAGATTTCAGGGCATGGTAAATTTCAGATCCCCAGCGCAAAGCTTCCGCGAAAGTTGGCGCGCCAAGAGGCATAACCATAAATTCCTGAAAGTCCGTGCTCTGCCAGTTGCTGTGAGCGCCACCGTTCATGATATTGAGCATCGGTACAGGCAAAGTATGCGCGAAGACACCACCAATATAACGATAAAGGGGTAATTCTTGCGCGGCGGCCGCGGCTCGAGCCACAGCTAAGCTTGTGCCAAGCATGGCGTTCGCGCCGAGTTTAGACTTGTTTGGTGTGCCATCCAATTCGATCATAAGCTCATCGATTGCTTTTTGCTCCAAAGCATCCAAACCATAAAGTTCTTCAGCAATTTCAAAATTAACGTTATCCACCGCGGTCAAGACGCCTTTACCACCATAGCGGTTAGGGTCGCCATCGCGCAATTCAAGCGCCTCGTGAATACCGGTTGACGCGCCAGAAGGCACACCCGCGACACCAAAGGTGCCATCGCTCAGAATAACTTCAACCTGCACGGTTGGGTTACCGCGCGAGTCCAAAATTTCCATTGCATTGATAAATTCAATTTGTGTATCCATTTTTCTTTCCTTTTATTGTAATTAGCTAATAGTAGCTTAAAGACTACTTAGTTTTCAAATCCGAACTGTCTTTTATCGGTTGACAAGCCACGGCTTTCATTGACAGCCTGCAAAAGTCCAATAAACAACGGGTGTGGTCGGTTAGGCCTTGAGAGAAATTCGGGATGGAATTGTACACCAATCATAAATGGATGGTTTTCGATTTCCACTACTTCTATCATATTATTCTCTGGCGATTGCCCGGTAACTTTCAATCCGTGTTCTTCAAGTTGCCCGCGGTAGTCACTGTTGACTTCAAAACGATGTCGATGTCGTTCAGATATGTGTCGCGTTAAATAACACCGCGTTGCCAGGCTTCCTTCTGCCAGTTCCACATCATGCAAACCCAAGCGCATAGTGCCCCCCAGTTGATCCTGAGACTTCATCTGTGGCATGTAATCCACCATCGGATTCACAGCCTTGCTGTCGAATTCAGCAGATGTCGCATCCTTCATACCAAGCACGTTGCGCGCGTATTCCAAAACCATTACCTGCATGCCAAGGCAAATCCCTAAAAAGGGAACTTTATGTTCACGGGCATATTGTGCCGCGAGCATTTTACCGTCAACACCACGTGTACCAAAACCTCCTGGCACTATGATTGCGTCAGCACCGCCGAGTCGCTCGCCCACCTCATCTTCGGGCAAATCCGCGCTTGAAACCCAGTCTATTTCAATATCCAAATCACAGAACAAACCAGCGTGCTTCAATGCTTCACGCACGCTCAAATAGGCATCTTGCAATTCAACATATTTTCCGACCAAAGCCACTTTTGCCACAGGGCGTTCTTTTTTGAGCTCATCAATCATCCATCGCCATCCATCTAACTTTGGTGCGTGCCGAGCCTCAAGTCCCAGTCGCGCAAGTAAAATGTCAGCAACATTATTTTCTTCAAGCTCCAGCGGAATGGCATAAAGCATCTCAGCTGTCACCATTGGCACAACAGCTACCACAGGCACATCACAGAACTGTGCGATTTTTCGACGAATTTCGTAATCAACAGGATAATCGCTGCGAGGCAAAATCATATCCGGCATGATACCAATCGAGCGCAATTCACGCACGGAATGTTGCGTTGGTTTTGTTTTCAGCTCTGCTGTCGCCATCAGATAGGGCAACCATGTACAATGGACGAAGGCTGAGTTTTCTCTGGGGAGTTCATTGCGCATCTCTCGAATTGCTTCCAAGAATGGTTGGCTCTCAATATCACCCACCGTTCCTCCTACTTCGATTAGAACAATATCCGCGCCAGATGATTTCCCCAACAAATAAACCCTGCGTTTAATTTCAGCGGTGATGTGCGGAATAACTTGAATCGTTCCCCCCAAATAATCACCGCGACGTTCACGGTTGAGCACTTCTTCATAAATCTGCCCTGCTGAAACCGTGCTTGTTTTCTTCAAACGCAGATCGCAAAAGCGCTCATAATGGCCGAGGTCAAGATCTGTTTCAGAACCATCGTCCAAGACATACACTTCGCCATGTTGATAAGGGCTCAACGTTCCAGGGTCAATGTTAAGGTAAGGATCAAGTTTTTGAATGGTGATGTCAAAACCACGCGCCTTCAACAGACGTCCAATCGATGCCGCGGCAACTCCTTTGCCCACCGATGATAACACTCCGCCAGTGAAAAAGATAAACTTGGTTCCCATATGCCTCCGTCTATTATTAATTGTTTATTATCATTTAAAAGTAGCGGGGAGGACTATTTAGCTCCTCCCCGGGATTTTTATATTTTTAGAACCTCAAATGGCTTTTGCAAACTCATTATTCGTCGTCAGACTGCTTGGTTCGCATGGTGCGTGTAAAAATATCTTCCGTTTCATCGTCAATAAAGCGTGACTTTTTGACGCGCGCATAAATTTGAGGTTTTCGCTTTTCAGCACGGTCCATCGCCTGGCGCATGGCAATTTCCATGAACGTGGGATCTGGGATGATTTCCTCAGGCTCTACTTGTTCTTCTTCAACTTTGCCTTTCTTGCCACGACGTGAAGCTTTCGGAGATTCAATATATTCTTCTTCAACAACTTCTTGCAACGCTTTAATGCTCAATTTGATTTGTTTCTTGCGTTTGTCAACCTCAAGAATTTTTACTTCCACTTCTTGTCCTTCCTTAACCACTTCCTGAGGGGTGCGCACAAAATTATGAGCGATTTCGCTAACATGCACCAAACCAGGTCGCTCAGCGCCTATTTCAACAAAAGCGCCAAAAGATTCAAGTCGGACAACAGTTCCTTTAACCACCATGTCAGGTTTCAATTCACGCCATTCATAAAGCAAGGGTTCAACCATAGTCAAAGCGATATGATCTTTCGCAACACGTTTAATCCAAACAGTAATTTCAT
>CAZTEP010000162.1:0-3825 GCA_964612325.1 uncultured Anaerolineaceae bacterium | reverse complement strand
TTTTGATGGCTTTGAACGAGGTTTCGAGGTTGCGCAGGTCATTGAGCGCGTCGAAGAGACGAATGATATCCATACCGTTGTCAACGGATCGTCCAATGAAAGCTTCAACGACGTCATCAGAGTAATGGCTGTAACCAAGAATGTTTTGACCACGCATGAGCATTTGCAACTTGGTATTTTTGACGTATTTGCGGATGGTACGCAGGCGGTCCCAGGGGTTTTCGTCAAGATGGCGCAGACAGACATCAAAGGTCGCGCCACCCCAGGCTTCAAGCGCGTAATAGCCGGCTTGATCCATCGTTTCAAGGATGGGTAGCATTTGGTCGGTGGTCATACGTGTGGCAAATTGGCTCTGATGGGCATCGCGTAAGGCAGTTTCGATAATGTTTATCTTTTTCATAGGGTTTATCTCCAAGCTGGATTATACATGAGGAACGTTGAAATCATGTTAGAAAGTTTATAATCATAATTAATACTTGCATGGATGTGAGGGGAGATGATTTTGCTTGCAAAAATGGTTGTTCTTAAAGCAATATCCATAGCTGATAGTGATCGCATGAGAAGCACAAATGCTGACAAAATGTTGACATAATGTCAGTTTTGACTAAAATAGAACTTACGCGGGCGTCGCCAAGCGGTAAGGCATTAGCCTTCCAAGCTAACATTCGTCGGTTCGAATCCGATCGCCCGCTCTTTTTTATTAAGCAAACAAGCTGAGGTACATTGAACCCCAGCTTGTTTTTTTATGGTGTTCTTGCTTTGTTTAAGCGGCAGGCTTAACAAAGAATAAGATGATGGCAATGGCAATCAAAACCACTATCGCGAATAGAATGAATAGCCAAAACTTTCGTACAGAGCTTTTATCGCCTTTATCCATCGTTAGGCGCAACTGTTGTTTTTCAGCGGTAGCACTATTGGTGCGCTGATGAATGTCATCCAGGTTGGCATAAAGTGGACTGAGGCGCAATGATTCTGGCCTGACATGATCCACATGCGCGCCAAGCTCTGCCAGGAGGTCCGGCATGGTCTTTTGGAGCGCGGTGATTTCTTCTTCTTTTTTCTTAATGGCTTGTTGTAGACTGGTGAGGTGGTCATCCAATGGACTGAGGTCCTGTTTTTTTAGTATTTGGGTTTGACTGAATGTTTTGGCCAGGTCTTCAAGCTGCGCGTTGAGTGGCTGCATTTCAGTTTCCAACGCGGTGAGTTCGGTATTAAGCGCGGGTGTTTTTTGCGACACCTCCGTTAGGCTTGTGCTTAATTGTTCCAGTTGACTATTAAGTGGAAAAATCAGAGCAGTTTTATTGGGTGCCTCAGAGTTTTCGATATCGATGATGCTGGTGCGGGTCTCTTTGATTTCGCGTTGTATGCGAGATCTTTCTAAATTCAGATTGGTTAATGTCTGGTTAAGCTCTTTATGCTGGCGTTTTATCTCTTCAAGTTTTGATTGAGTGCTTTGACGTTCATCATCTATTTGTTTAAGTTGCGCATCGAATCCGTCATTGCGCAAGGCGCGTTCCTCGCTTACTTTTTGAGACTCTTCTTTTAAAGTGTTGAGGTGTAATTTCATGCTCACCATTTGCTCGTTCACGCCGACCAGTTTGTTATAAGCGTCTTCATATCCGGGATGATTCAAGCGCGCTTCCCAGGCTTCTTTCCCCAATTCAGCATGTTGTTTGTTCATGAGGCGTGCTAAGTTTTTGAGTTCAGAGGCGAGTTTGTTGTCTTGTCGGGTCCATTTACTGCTTTGCAAGGCTGCTTTTAACCATATGCCAAAACGCCCGGAAACCAAAAGCCAAATAAAAAGGCCTAAAAGGATAACCGCTAAAATAACTGAAAGGATGATGGCTAATGGACTTGGCGAAAATGTGGTTTGTGCAAAACTACTCATTTTGAGCATCGGGAAACTGTTTTGGAAGATGGCTTTCATGGTGAGCTCCTTTGGTTTCTTTCTTTGATTGATGTGTTAATTATACTCTGCCACAATTGAAAAAAACTTCTATCCTTCTGCGAAAAGCTCATTTTGACTCTTAAAAAGGGTGTACATGCTATAATCTTCACGATAAAGGAATGGCTGTTTTATGATTTATTTCATTACTGGCGGAGCTGGCTTTATCGGCTCAACCTTAAGTAATCGCCTCGCGCGCGAGGGGCATGTGGTGCGCGTTTTGGATGATTGTTCCGCGGGCGAGCCGGCACGCTTGTTGCCTGAAGTACAGTTTACCGAAGGTGACATCAACGAGAAAACCTTGCTTTGGAAGCTCTTGCAGGATGTTGATTGTGTTTTCCATCTTGCCGCGAAGGTTTCGGTATCGGAGTCGGTACTTTTTCCGCGCGATTACAACCACGTGAATGTGGGTGGCACGGTGACGCTAATGGAAGCCGTGCGCGATACGCATATCAGGCGGGTGGTGATGACATCCAGCGGCGCGATTTATGGCGCGCAAGACCAGGTGCCTTACGAAGAAAACGCCGTTGTGCATCCTGGCTCACCATACGCGGTGTCAAAATTGGCCGCGGAGTATTACCTGCGTACCATCGCTGAAGAGACACGGGTTGAGGCGGTTTGCCTGAGAGTTTTTAATGCCTATGGGCCTGGCCAACGGGTGACGCTTTCAAACCCGCCCATTATCCCCAATTTTTTGAGGCATGCCTTAACAAATGGATCGATTGTCATTCATGGTGACGGAAATCAAACCCGCGATTATGTTTATGTGGATGATGTTGTGGACGCATTGATTTCAGCCGCGACAGCGCATGGCGTGGACCAGGAAATTATCAATATCGGCAGTGGCGTTGAAACAAGTGTGAATGAACTGGCGCGCCTGGTGCGCATGGTCACGGACAAAAGACCCGAGCAGATTTATAACCCCAGGCGGGATGGTGGCGCGGAACGAATGTGCGCCGATATCAGCAAGGCGGAGCGTTTGCTTAATTATTTACCGAAAGTGCCATTAGAAACCGGCTTGCGCCTGACGATTGAAAAAGACCCCTTGTTACAGATTTAATGGGCATTATCTTAGAAAGAGCTTTCTTTAAGCGACCGGCAACCCAAGTTGCGCCGGATTTGTTAGGCGCATTAATGGTGCGTGAAATTGACGGTCAGCGCGTGAGCGCTGTTGTGCTTGAAACAGAGGCATATCAGGGGATGGAAGATAAAGCTTGTCATGCCAGCCGTGGAAAAACAAAGCGAAACACGGTGATGTTTGAAGAGGCAGGGCATGCATATGTTTATTTCACATATGGTATGCACTGGATGATGAATGTCGTTTGTGACCAGGTTGGTGTGCCTTCCGCGGTATTAATCAGAGCTGTCGCGCCACTGGAGGGTTTGGAGGCAATGCGCGCGCGTCGTGAAAGGGACTTTGGCAGGACAAGCTGGCTGAACGGGCCGGCTAAATTGTGTCAGGCACTTGGGATAGATAGAGCGCTTTATGGCGCTGATATTTGCAATAAAGCCAGTGGATTATGGTTTGAAAAAGGTTTTGAACCTAACGCGAATATAATTAAACAGAGTAGCAGGATTGGCATTGGCTATGCCCCAGAACCGTGGCTTTCAGTTCCCTGGCGCTGGTATATAGAATCAGTAAGTCTTTCTGAATTAATGAAGTTATAATTACAACACGATGTGTAGAAGAAAAAAAGAAACCCAAAGTTTTACACCTGTGATTAAAGCGCCGAGTCAAATCGGCACGGTTATCGCGAAAGATATGAGCTGGCATGGCAATTTGAGTGGCGAGGGTGGTGTGCGCATTGAAGGCAGCGTGACCGGTGAGATTGTGGTGCGGGGCACGGTGGTGATTGGCGAGACCGGCAAAGTGAACTGCG
>CAZTEP010000161.1:0-3845 GCA_964612325.1 uncultured Anaerolineaceae bacterium | reverse complement strand
TGGCTTGACCACTTAAAAAGTCAAAAAGCGAATTGACCGAATCCCAAAAAATCGTTATGGCGGTAGTAATGACAAAAGCGCCGACAACCAAAGCGCCAACGCTTTCAAACTGGCTGTGGCCATAAGGGTGTTCATCGTCGGCTGGCTTATGCGCGGCGCGCACGAAAAAAGAAACCACGATGTTATAAACCACATCCGAAGTAGAGTTAATGCCATCGGCCAAAAGAGCCGCTGAGTGGCCGATGATGCCGATGGCTGTTTTGACGATGGCCAAAATAACATTAAAAATCAGGGTTAAGAGAACAGCCTGATTGCTTTGGCGGTTGCGTTGTTCCGGGGCAAGTTCTTCAGCTTTTTCGAGAGCTTCTTCAATCATTTTGGCACCGTTAGCGGTCTATTCCGACAGCTTCGCGCATGCGTTTGAGGTTGGGGGTGGCGATGGCGCGTACCTTTTCGGCACCTGACTTTAGGATAGCGTCCAGTTGCGCTTTGTCACTCATCAAGGTGTCAAAGGTTTGGCGCGCTTCGGCAAAATGAGCGATAAGGCTTTCAAAAAGTTCCTGTTTCAGGTTTCCGTAACCCAAACCGCCTTGCAAATAGAGCTGGCGTACTTCTTCGAGTCTTTCTTTGCTGGCGAAGAAGCGGAAAAGCTGGAAGACATTGCAACTTTCAGGGTCTTTGGGTTCTTCGGGCGTTTTGCTGTCGGTAACGATACGCATAATTTGTTTGCGAATTTCTTTTTCCGGAGCAAAGATGGGAACGATATTGTTATAGCTCTTACTCATTTTGCGTCCGTCAATGCCGGGTATGACCTGAACTTCCTCGGGAATATGAGCCTCAGGCAGTTTGATGATGTTGCCATAGCTGCGATTGAAGGTTTCAGCGATATCGCGCGCGATTTCAACATGTTGTCTTTGGTCGGCACCCACAGGCACAATGTCAGAGTTGTAGAGCAAAATATCAGCAGCCATCAGCACGGGGTAGTTATATAAACCAGCGTTAACGCCATAATCCGGGTCGCGGTCGATTTCGAGATTTTTGTCGATAGCGGCTTTATAAGCGTGCGCGCGGTTGAGCAGACCTTTTGCAGTGGAGCAGGCTAAAATCCAGGCGCATTCCGGTATTTCAGGAATGTCAGATTGGCGGAAGAACGCGCTTTTCTCAGGGTCAAGGCCTAAGGCAATCCAGGCAGCGGCAACCTCATAAATATCACGTTGCAGGTCTTTGGGGTTGGGGGTAGTGGTGAGCGCGTGATAGTCCGCGACGAAATAGAGCCCCAAATAGCTTTCAGATAAGGCGATGGCTTGTTTGTACATGCCAAAATAGTTGCCAACGTGTGGACTGCCAGTAGGTTTAATGCCGGTAAGAGAAATACGTGCCATAATTTACTCCAGATAATTGTTTAGGCCATTATAAGCCAATTAAGTCAGTGTGAGACCCGCTTTTTGAAGGCCGGCTTTGATTTGTTCTTCGGTGCCTTCAAAACTGCCATCAGTGGTGATGACAAAATCCGCCAGACGCGCTTTTTCTTCCTGGGGACCCTGTGAATTGAGCCGTTTGGCGGCGCTGGTAGGATCCATGCCACGGCCCTGAATGAGACGGCCAAGTCGCGTTTCGTCATCGGCCGTTGTTACCCAGGTGGTATTACAATGTTGAGCCATACCAGTTTCAAAAAGCTTGATGGCTTCAATGACAATTAGCCGCACATCAGGTTTTTGTGATTCTTCAGCGATGCGGGCGTTGATGGCGCCGGTAGTAGCCGGGTGAACAATGGCTTCAAGCGCTCGCAGTTGTGCTGGGTCTGAAAAAACGATTTTAGCCAGTGCGGCGCGGTCAATTTGCCCATCGGCTTGTTTGATTTGTTCGCCAAAACGCGCGATTATCGCCTCATAAGCGGGGTTGCCGGGCAGGTAGCTTTGTTGAGCGACCAGGTCAGCGTCGATGGTTATCGCGCCGTGTTTCGCCAGCCACTGTAAAACAAAGGTTTTGCCTGAGGCGATATTGCCGGTGAGGCCAAGAATAAATGGTTTGTGTCGCATGGCTTAAGTATACTTCAGGCGGGCCACTAATGAAAAGTATAAGTTTGTGAATTTGGCAATTATTATCTTGTCTGATGCGGATTTGTGTTAAGGTTTGTTTGTGCCCTTTCGCGTAAAGCATAATACGCTGTATGATTCGGGTTGTGAGTTTTAAACCATACTGGGTATAATTTAAATAGATTGAGATTTTTCAACTGTAAAAACAGCCTTGAACGCCGTTTTGCGTGAAAAGACAGTTTTTTGGAAAGGGAAAGCATGAACGCGAATAAAAATGTCGTCAATCAACTTAATTGCCTGCATTGTGGCGCGCCTATTAAGCCGGAATGGGGTGAGCAGGTGGTTACCTGTCCTTATTGCCTGAGTGTGCAACATATCGCGATTGACTGGAAAGAAAGCAAGAAAGAAGAACCACAGCTTTTTAGCGTTCACCAGGACCCACCAAACGCGTCAACAGGCGAATTCCTGTCCGAGCGCGTTGTTCCATCGGTCAGCAAACCGACACCACAAGAAGGACTTCCGCGGATTTTAAAAACCGCGTTTCGAATATTATTCTTTCTTATCTTTTTTATCATTGTCATTCGGATTTTGATAATGATGCTGTCAGGTCCGTTTGTTGGGGGATATTTCGGATTCTGAGTTTGTTAATTCACTTTTCTATCAATCCGCTCTTTGACTTTTGAAAAGACCTTTTTGCGCATGCTATAATTTTGATATGCTAAAGCAAGTTATTTTTGACACTCTGCTTGAAGCGCTCGGTGAAAAGGGTGACTTCGACATCAAAAAACCACTCATTCTGGCGGTTTCAGGTGGGGTGGATAGCTTGTGTTTGGCACACGCTCTGCGCGACAGCCAATTCAAGCTCATTGTGGCGCATTTTGACCATGGTTTGCGCGCTGTTTCAGAGGCTCAGGCAACGGCACTTGGCGTGATGATGGCAGACTGGGGATTGCCTTTTGTCAGTTGCCGAATGGATGTGGATCGCTTCGCCAGGCAAGAAAAAACCGGCATTGAGGAGGCGGCGCGTATCGCGCGCTACCAGTTCTTGTATGAAGTTGCCAGAGACCATCAGGCTCAGGCAATTGTTTTGGGCCATCATGCTGATGACCAGGTGGAAACCGTGTTGATGCATTTCTTGCGTGGTTCGGGCATGGCGGGTTTGACCGGTATGCGCCCCAGAACCATTCTTAAGCAGTTTGATGAAAACATCCCTCTTATTCGGCCACTGCTCAGCATTTGGCGTGAAGAGCTTGAGACTTATGCCAAAGTTCACCGGCTTGAGGTGTTGGAAGATGAAAGTAACCAAACTTTGCTTTACTATCGAAACCGTTTGCGCCATCAACTTATCCCGGAGCTTGAAACCTTGAATCCGGGTTTTAAATTAGGGGTGACGCGCGCGGCTGAGGTGTTGCGTGGTGATGAAATGCTGTTGCAAAAACTTGAAGAAGCCGCTTATCAGAAGGCTTTGCTAACGCGTTCAGAAAATGAGCTCATTTTGTCCAATACGGTTTTGCAATCACTTGAGCCTGGCTTAATCCGGCGTGTTATTCGGCGGGCATTGCACACGCTTTGGAAAAGCCAGGCGGATTTTGGCTTTAGAGATATTGAAGCCATCCGACAGTTCGTAGAAGAGGGCAGTGGGGAAGTTGAAGTCTCGGGTGGCATAAAAGCGGTTTTAATTGCTGACAAACTGCATCTTTTGCTTCGCCGGCAAGCACCGAGCCTGGTTGATTATCCTCAAATGCCACAGTTAGAGGCATTGCGCTTAACGCTGAATGAAACCGTCCCATTAAATGAGGGAGATCGGAA
>CAZTEP010000160.1:0-3847 GCA_964612325.1 uncultured Anaerolineaceae bacterium | reverse complement strand
CCTCAGTCCTGAAGCACACAAAGTTTCTACGCGATCCGCCGCGCCTCTATTGAGTATCAATTGTAAGTTTAACTCTATTCGAGCTACATCTTATTATAGCTGGAAATTGTTTTTTTGATAAGGGTTTTGATGGCGAAATTTAGCGTTTTGGTTCAGCTTTTCGGATATCTCCAGCCTGATTCACGGCTAAAGTCCATTGACTGCCTGGGGAAGCTTGTTGAAATAGCTCAAAATCACTTGTGCGCATGCTGAGGATCTTTTCACCAACATTAAACTGAATTGTGTAGCGTTCACTTCGGTTACCGATACGTTGGTTTTGTGGCAGGTCCAACTCAGGCCAGGAGGCATTAATATCTGTGCCGGTTGTTGTTACCGTGTCCACCAAAATCCATTCCATTGTCTCATAATTACAGTAGTCTTCATAAACCTGGTACACACAATCCTGTACCACCTGACCAATGCCTGTGCCAGTATCTATAGTATAAGGCTCTCCGCAACTTTCCACCGAACCCTCGACATAGCTCGAAGAATCATAGCGGTGGCGTGAGCTGCAACCGTAAATTGTCGCGTCAGAAGGGATATCTGAGCGCCAATCACTGTCTGTCACAGTAGTGTAAGCTTCAATAGCCACGCTCCGTTCCCAGGTGCTGCTTGAAACGGTGCCAACCATCTTTTTTGTGCGGTTGGCTTTGATTGTATTCCATGCAAAAAAGCCACAGATTGCCAGAATAATCGCCAAAAAAACCAAAAGTGCCACGCGTGACATCGGGGTTATGGTTCTGCTTTGGCCAGATATAGGTTCTGGTGTTGGAATTTCTGATAGTATCGGTTGAGCGTCTTCTCCTACCGCCATACCACTGGGCCGTGATTTCGCGCCAACGGTTAAATCGCCATAACAGGCAACGCATTGTAAAGTTGAGGCGAGGTTCCTGGTGCCACAATAGGGACAATGCTTGTCAGGTCCTGCCTGGGCCATGCGGATGAGAGCTTCATCCTTAATATAGTTAAAAGACTCTGCATCCACATGTTCAAATTTAACCTCAATGGCTTGGGGCGCGCCACAAGCGGTGCAAGCCTTGATGGCACCTGGGTTTTTTGTGCCACAGCTGTCACAGGTCCAAATCAGTTCAACATAACCTAAAATTTTTCTGGTCATAATTTTTTATGCTTCCTCGGTTTTAATAGTGGCATGCACGGCGCGAATGCCAGTAATGGCAATCAGACCTTCAGCGCCGATAACCAATGGTATGAGTGTAGATACAGATAATAATGAAAAAACAAAAATGATAGTGCCCAGACTAAGGCTATAGGCGCGTAAGCGCAAAAAGATGGCCCAGCCGTTCTTCCAGGCTAATTTCATCGAGGCTTCCTCTTGTAAGAAAAAACAAGACAATGATAAAAACTGCCAAATGCTCCAAAATAAAAGGATGAAAACAAAAGCACCGGCTATACCCAAACTAACGCCAGGGTTGATGGCACCCGCGCTTAGATAATAGAAGACAATCACAAATATCAGAAAGGCGTAAACTAATAGATTGATGATTCCCCAGAGTAAACTTTGCTTCCAGTAAGTTTTGAATCCTGCCCAAAAACCCATCAAGCCACTGCGATTACCGCGGGCATGGTCACGCGCTTGATAAAAAACACCAAAAAGAGATGCTGGCAATAATACAATGGTCAAGCTACACAAAAAAGCAACCATGCCAACGATAGCTTGATTTGCCCAGTCGTTTGCCCATAACTTGATAGCATCCCCGATAACTGAGAAGGCGTCTTTTGCATTTTTTTCTTGCATGTTTTTATTATAATGGAAAGACAGAAAACGAAATGAGGAATTACAAAATTTACCTTTGGAAAGTCTTTTTTATCTTCGTTGATGTTCAAGACAATTTAGCTCGTTAGCTATCCATTTATTCATCTCTTTAATTGATTGGTTATTTATTAAGTAATCAGGGCAAAGTGATTTAATAAATTCACAAAGCTTCCATATTCACCCATTCATAAAAATAAGCATTTAAAATTTGGACTAATTTGAAAGCGTTAAAAGGATATAGCGTTTAGTTTTTAAAAAACGAGTAGGGTTTGGAATAACCCTACTCGTAATAGTGGACGTTAAAGCTTGCGCTTTTATACTATTGAGACCTTGTAAGATTTCACTATGTCGGCTGAAAGGTTAGCAAGTGCAAGATCTGTGTTGAATCCACTCAATAATGACAAACCCAACGGTAAATCGTCTTGCATTACCATAGGCAAGGTCATTTGAGGTATGCCACTTAGCGGAGATACACACAAGAGGTAGGTAGATTGTAATCGCGTGGCGTTGATTTCTTCCAATGGTGCTGTGCGCAAAGGAGCCACGGAAGCGGCTGTGGGCATTAGCAAAACTTCTCCGTTGGCGAGCATGTCGCGTATATGTTTGGATATTTCACGCATCTTTGCTAATCCAGCGTTGTATTCTGGCAGGGTCACGGTTGAAGCCCATGCCAGACGTTCCCTTGGACCGCGTGAGAGTACCGGTCGATGCGCGCGCACCCATCCTCCATAGCTTTGCCAAACTTCATAACCCTGAACCTGCTGAAAGACCTTAATCCATTCATCCAAACCATCGGGACTAATCTCTCTTTCTTCAACTGACGAGAGATTCGCTGCGATGTGCTCAATGGCGGGTTTCATATCATCGTATACCTGGGGATTAACCGCATTGAAACAATCTTTGGCGATGACAAGTTTGTTTAATTTGACAGGATGGGGATCTTCGCCTAAGATGGTTCTTGAAACTGTTCTAAAAATTTCCGGATCAGATGCCATATAGCCTAAGACGTCCATGCTCGGGCAATATTCCGCTTCTCCGTCACTTGGAACACGGTCGTAAGTTGGTCGAACGCCGAAAACGCCAGTATAACTGGCTGGTACGCGAACACTGCCAAGACAATCACTCCCCAATGCAAAATCAACTAAACCACCTGAAGTTGCCGCACCAGACCCACTTGACGAACCGCCTGTATAGCGTCGAGGGTCGTGTGGATTAATGGGTGAGCCATAATTCCAGTTCTCGCCACTAATGCTAAAGCAAAGTTCATCACACACCGTTTTCCCAACCAAATCAGCGCCATTGTCAAGCAAGCGTTGAATCGTTGACGATGTGAAGTCATCTGGCTCGTGCGTGCGAAGCCAATCGGGATGACCATTTCCAAAAGTGCTGCCACGAATTTTGAATACGTCTTTGGCTGCAAAAGTCAAACCGTTTAGCTCGCCTGTGCCTGATCCTTTCAAAGCAATGTGATTTTCACGCACAAAGGCTTGAAGTGCGTCATATGGTGGCTCTGCAGACACTCTTAGTTGTTTGTTGTCGAGCATTTTATTGATTGTCATATCAGTCTCAAATAGGACTTATTTCTCTACTTGCGTTGCTTATTATTCCACAGCCTCGGGACGGACATAGTCCGGATTTTCTGCAGTCAGTTTGAAAAGCTCACGATCGAGTTCGTTTTCGCTGTCTGCCACCAGGATTGCTGAGAAGATATCCGAGTCAACGTTCAAAATGGTGCGCAAAGCGCCCACGAACCAACCTACACCAGCAAAGATAGCGATGCTTTCAATGGGGAGACCTACCTGCGGTACGATAATGGCCAGGGAAACCAGGTCCGCGCCAGGGGCGACAGCGTTCGCGAGGGACAACAGCGTTGCCATAAGCCCAATATATAGATAATGGCCTATGCCATACTGAACACCATAAATCTGGGAAATCGTAATCACCGTGAGTGCCATATGCATAGCCGCGCCATTACTGTTCAGTGGCATACCCATTGGCAGAACCAGGTTGGTTACATAATCACTCACACCAACC
>CAZTEP010000159.1:0-3863 GCA_964612325.1 uncultured Anaerolineaceae bacterium | reverse complement strand
GAACTAATTTGCCAGCCGGTCTTACCAATTGTTGTGAAAGTACAAAACCATTTGGTGACCCTGTAGCTTCAATGACGACATCGGCCTTGCCCTGCGTTAGTTCTTCTGTGTAAGCCCACTTTATCCCCCATTTATCAAGCATTATAGTAGGTTCCGGACGTCTTACCACAACTGTTAAATCACCGGCACTTAGTTTTAATACCTGTGCAATTAATAAGCCTAATCTTCCAGCGCCAACAACAATAACTTTATCTGTAGGTTTGATATGCACTTGACGATTAATTTGTAATGCGGCAGCTAATAATTCAGTAAAAACAGCTTGTTCATCACTAACCGCATCTGGAACTAAATAAAGATTTTCAACTGGTAATTTAAAGAATTCTGAAAAAACACCTTGATAATTCCAAATACCTAAGGTGCGTCTATCTTCACAATGAGATTGTCGACCCTGCAAACAGGAATCACATCGTCCACAAGTGATATTAATATTCCCAACAACCCGTTTCCCATTTAGATATTCGTGACCAGGTGCATCAACAACGGTTCCAACAAATTCATGCCCCAAAACACCAGTGAAAGAATAGTATCCTTTCACCATCTCAAGGTCAGTAGCACAAATACCAGCCAAATTGGTTTGGATTAACACTTCGTTAGCATCCAAAACAGGAAGTGCCACATCATTCTTTAAGCTTAATTTCTTATCTTCAAGCCAAATTCCTTTCATCCTAAACCTCCAGTTATATCGCCCCTGTTCTGCCAAATTGTCTTTCTAATGTTGCTGCACTAATATGAATCATTGTGGGTCTGCCATGTGGGCAAGTACGGGGTGATTGACAGGTTTCAAGGTTCAATAACAAAGTTTTCTGTTCGATGTCAGTCAAGACCTGGCCAGCTTTAATCGCCATTCGTTTACAAACCCTGGCGGCAACTTTTGCCTCTATTTCAGATTGTAACGGTGTTTCATCTTCTTCAAACGCATTCACTACCGCATAAATAGCTTCGCTCGGATCGCCATCAGCTAAAATTGCAGGGATAGCGCGTAATGAAAACGTGTTAGGACCAAAATGTTCCAAGTCAAAACCAAGTTCTTGCATTATATGCATCTGACTTTCAAGTATGCCTGCTTTTTCTGGAGTAAGTTCAATCACACTGACTTCCAGCAGTGTCTGTGATGGCACTGTGCCAGCTCTTACCTGGGACATCATTTGTTCGAACAATACGCGCTCATGCGCGGCATGTTGATCAATTAAGTAAAGGCCATCGGGACCTTCCGCAATCAAATAAGTAGATGCAACTTGACCTATCAGGCGTAAAACAGGCAAATATTCACGCGATAGAGGTTGTTGTGGGTTTTGAACCGTCTGCCCATTTTTTGGCAGGCTTTTTGACTGTATTTCTTTCTCTGACCAATGTATTTGGTCCTGTGTTTCGCGATATGAATATTCCTGTTCGACAGGCCGTCCCCAAAGAACCGCCGTATTTAAATCCGGTACGGGCGTATAAGCCAATAAGCCACGTTTTATTGCACGCTGAACAGCACTAAACACCTTATCGTTATTCTTAAAGCGCACTTCAGCTTTTGATGGATGTACATTCACATCAACTTCATTTGGTGGAATGTTAATAAATAAAACGACCACAGGAAACCGCCCAACCATCAACATTGTGTTATAGGCACGAATAACAGCTGCAGTTAATGAAGCATCATGCACCCAACGTCCGTTTACGAATAGAGTAATATCTTTTCTGTTTGAACGGGTTAAATTGAGTTCGCTAACATAACCTTCAACCTGAATATCACCATCTTCAAAATGTATTGGTAACAACCGTTTAGCATCTGCTACACCAAACAGGCTTTGCAGTATTTCTTGGCGTTCGCCACTACCGGTTGTCTGCAAATAAACCCGTCCATCCTGAATCAATTGCCAACGTATATTTGGATAAGCCAAAGCATACCGGGTTATCAAACCAGTAATTTGCCTGCTTTCAGTAATATCAGTTTTTAAGAATTTCAACCTTGCAGGCACATTGTAAAACAGGTTTTCAACGCGAACAACAGTTCCGTTAGGCGCACTTTTTGGTCTTACTTCCCCGCGAACACCACCATCAATCAATAATTCAGCCCCAAGCTTTTCATCGCAATGTTTACTTACTAAGCTAAGCTTAGCGACTGAACCAATAGAAGCCAATGCCTCACCTCTAAAACCAAGTGTGCGGATATCAAAAAGATCTTCAGCCCTGCTCAATTTACTGGTAGCATGTCTTGAAACGGCTAAAGCCAATTCCTTATTAGGTATGCCATGTCCGTTGTCCGATACTTGTATGAGGGTTTTTCCTGCATTTTTGATTTCAAGTTCAATTTGTGTCGCACCCGCGTCAATCGCATTTTCAACCAATTCTTTTACAACTGAGGCTGGTCTTTCGATTACTTCACCCGCAGCAATTTGCGAGGCTAATTTGTCAGACAGTATTTTTATTCCCATAATTTAATTATACCAAGTGCTATTTATTAATAAAGATAAGACAGCTATCTGCTACAATTGCTCTATGGAAATTATGAACAAAATTGAGGCCATTTTAAAAACATTACCCGATAAACCTGGCTGCTATCTCATGAAAAATGAAAAAGGCGACATAATTTATGTTGGCAAAGCTATCAATCTCAAAAACCGAGTACGTTCTTATTATCAGAAAACCGCTTCTCAAAATTATAAAACAAGACAATTAGTTAAAGCTATTCGGGATATCGACTGGATTGTTGTAGGATCTGAGCTTGAAGCTTTAATCCTCGAATTAAACCTCATCAAGGAACATCGTCCATTCTACAATGTGCGACTTAAGGATGATAAACGTTATCCATATATTAAAGTGAGCTGGTCTGAACCTTTTCCGAAACTAACCGTAACCCGTCAAATGGTGAATGACGGTTCAAGATATTATGGCCCTTATACCTCTGTTTGGGCTGTACACCAAACCCTTGATGTTTTACGAAAAATCTTTCCAGTTTTGAGCTGTAACCGAGAAATAACCGGCAATGACAGTCGCCCTTGCTTGTATTATGATTTGAAACTTTGCCTGGGTCCATGTATTGGTGCAGTCAACCAAGAAACATATCGTCGGGTTGTTGATGATTTTTGTAAATTCCTAGAAGGGAAAACGGATATAGTCATGAAACGATTAAAAGATGACATGACAAATCATTCTGATAAGCTTAATTATGAAAAAGCAGCCACCATAAGAGACCAAATCAATGCGATTGAGCGCGTCGTTGAACGACAAAAAATCGTTTCAGATACCCAGCAAGATTCTGACATCATCGCGATGGCCCGTGGTAAGAATGAAGCCTGTGTTCAGGTCTTCTTTATTCGGTCGGGAAAACTAATTGGCCGTGAATATTTTATCCTTGAAGGAACTGATGAGGAAGAAAACAATGAAATATTAGAAGGATTCATTAAGCAATTCTATTCTCAAGCAGCTTTTATACCAAAAAGCATTATGCTACCTCAGGAAGTAGAAGAAGCTTATATCATTAAAGAATGGCTTAACACCAAACGAGGTGTTGAAAAAATTGAAATCAGGGTGCCTAAAAGGGGCAAATGGAATGACTTGCTTAAGATGGCAACCGAGAATGCCACTGAAACCCTCAACGCTCTTGAAACACGCTGGAAAGCGGACAAAGACCGCCAGAAAGAAGCTTTAGCTCAAATTCAGTCAGCCATTAACATGCCTGAACCACCTACACGCATTGAATGCTTTGACATTTCAAACATACAAGGCGCGGCAAGTGTTGCCAGCATGGTTGTTTTTGAACAAGGCGTAGCTAACAAAAATCTTTATCGTCGGTTCAATATTCGTAATGTTAT
>CAZTEP010000158.1:0-3885 GCA_964612325.1 uncultured Anaerolineaceae bacterium | reverse complement strand
AAAACGCTTAATTTGCATGAACTGAGCATGGGTACAAGTAACGATTTTGAAATTGCTGTTGAAGAAGGCGCGACGATAATTAGACTGGGTAGTGTCTTACTTGGAAGCAGGATATAGAGGATGGGTTCGATATGCAAGCATTGTTAATGATTGTGAATATACTTGGTCAGGCATTGGCTATATTTGTTGTTTTTTATGTGCTGTTGCAAATGCTTTTTCCAAACTCATCAGTCCAGGGAGCGCTATCACGGGTGATTGACCCGTTGTTGGATCCAATCCGAAAAAGAGTTAAACCTTTTAAAGGTTTTGATTTTTCCCCATTAATTCTGTTGGTACTCATCTTAATTGCGGAGATTATCTTAACAGCCATAATTGGCAGTTTTATAAAATAACTACTTTGAATAAAGCATGCGTCCGCAAGATTTGCAATAAGTTATTTCAGTCGGAGATTGTGCGTTCTGAATGTCGCCTGCTGAAATATAAACGCCGCATGCTTCACAGCTTGAATCAACGACTTCCGCCACCGCGCGTCCTCTTTTGCTCTTGAGCAGGCTTACATAGGTTTTGTAAATATCCGGAGTAATTTGCGCTCTAAGGGCATTTCGTTGATTGTTGATGTCAGGTAATTTGTCTTCTAATGTCTGGTGTTCCAGTATTAGATTTGCATGTTTGTTTTCTGTTTGTTTTTTGACATTAATTAAAAATTCGTCTTTTGATTTTAAAGTTTCTTGTGCGTTATCCAATGTTTCGAGCGCGAAGAATTGCTTTTCTTCTAATTTTGAAATGGTGCGGCGAAGTGCTTCGCTTTCAGCTTCCAGATCCTGAAGTTCTTTTGGGTTGCTGATTTGACCACCAAAGAGTTTGGCTTGTGAATATTTTAGTTTGAGATGTTTCTCTTCAACCTGGGCGTGTACATCGTCGTAGGCTGTTTGCGCTTTGTTTACTTGTTCTTGGGCAAGGTTGAACTCTTTTTGAGCTTTTTGCACTTCGTTATCGGAATCGATAATCTGATGAATTTCTTTTTGGCGACGTAAAATTTTGAAACGGCTGAGGTCTAATTGTTGAAGTCTGAATAGGTTAAAAGAATCGCTCATGATTATCACTTCCTTTGCTAAAAAAACTTAACTAAATTGTAACACTTGCTTAAATGTTTTTTCAATTGGCAAAGGCTTTTTCTTTGGGTATGCTACGCATACGAACGCTTTGAACAATGCCAATTCCCAAAAGCATTGACACCAGCGAGCTACCACCATAGCTGATGAAGGGCAGCGTTAGACCTGTTACTGGTAAGACATTTAGGTTCACGCCGACGTTTACCATAGTTTGAAAGGCCATGAGAATACCAAAGCCATAGGCAATGAGCGAACCATAGGCATCGGGTGCTTCTTTGGCAATGATGAAGCAACGCACTATGACAAAAATGAGCAAGGCTAAAACAATTACGGTTCCGACAAAACCAAATTCATGCGCTAAAACCGAAAAAATGAAGTCGTTGTGCCGAATTTTGAGGAAGCGTAACTGCACTTGAGAGCCCTGTCCAAAGCCATTTCCAAACCAACTGCCACTGCCAATGCTGATTTTGGCCTGGTCAACGTTATAAGTGTCTCCATAGCGCGCGTTTTCATCCGGATTGAGAAAATTGGTGATGCGTGATTTCTGATAGTCTGCCAAATATGGGAAATCAAGTGCAAACGAAATGCCTATAAACACAGCGAAAAATAACACCGCGTATAAAATGTATTTTGCTTTCAAACCACATATCCATAGCATCGTAGCCCAAATAACTAAAATCACAATGCTTGTGCTAAGGTTGGGTTGTAGCATAATCCAAACAACGATACCACTGGTGAGCAGGATGCTTTTGCCGATTGTTGCCCAATTATTGATGTTGGATATGTTTGTCGCAAAAAAACTTGAGAGACTCAAAATAATGGCGATTTTGGCTAATTCAGCTGGTTGAAGGGTGACCAGACCGGTTTCAAGCCAGCGTGCCGCACCGAATTTGGCAACGCCCATAATGTAAACAACGAGCAACAAGATCAGTACTAAAACGTAAAAAGGTTTGCTGATGGTGCGCCAAATGCGGTAATCGAAAGCTGCTGAAGCAAAAAGGGCTACCAAACCAATGCCAAGAAAGATAGCCTGACGGCGGGGGTGACCTTCAAGTGTGGGATTGCCAGCGATTGCGGAACTAATCAGAGCAATACCAAAAATACAAAGTAAAAGCACTGCAACAAAGAGTAAAATGTCAAATCTTCGCCAAAAATCACGCGTGTTCATTAGATTCCAAATCGCTTTTCTTTGTGGATTTCAAGTGTTGGCATATTGCCATCCATCACAATTGTCAATGCGCTACCAGTCTTTAGCTTTTTTGGGAGGGTGACTTCTTTTCCATTTAGTTGAAAAGTAGCACCCTCATAAATTAAAACGAAGATCTTGTTTTGTGAACAAGGCACGAGGCCGGCAGAAATATTTCCAGCGGCTTTACCCCAAATTAAAACGGAGCCATTGGTTTGTAAGGTCGCATCCTTATGAACATCTCCTATAAGGCAAAGTTTGGCCTCGATTAGGAGAGTTTCGTCGTTTACGACATCTTGTTCAAGCCAAATGGTCTCGGGTGGCTTTGGTGGCTCTTTTGCTGTCTCAATCTCTTTATTTTCACGGTGGATAGTTGTTGGGATGTCAAAGCTTTTTGCAACGCTAATTGTTTCTGGCGCGGTGCTAAGGATTGCCCAGAGACAAACGCCTTCATCAGAAAGGTCGCGTAATAAGCTTTCAATTTGATTACCATCCCAAACACTGTTGCCGACATCAATGGCTATACGTCCACCTTTAAAGAAATGTTCTTGTTTTTGAATGCGGCGAATAAGCAAATCGCGCTGCGTTTTGCAGGAAAGAGGGGGCATGGTAACAAGCACCCCACCTCGATAACCTTTGATTAAGAGTTCTGAGTTCATCATTTAAGGCAGATACTCCCCTGGGTTGGATAAAGCGGCATCAATCTCTTTTTGCTCAAAATAGAAATCAATGACGCGTCGAACGATGGGTGCGCTTACCGCTGAGCCTTCGCTACCGTTGTAAACAAAGGCGACCACGGCAATTTCGGGGTCATCATAGGGCGCGTATCCTACAAACCAGGCATGTGCTGGCCAGTTGCCTGGAACGCACAGGTTTTCACGGTTAGCCCAGTCATCACAATATTCGGCCGTGCCAGTTTTGCCGGCTACTTTTTTATCATCTCCTTCAAACAAGTCAGACGCAGTTCCCCCCGGATAAGTCACTAAGTACATGCCTTGTTTGGCAAGATCAATGACCCATGGTTGAACTGATTTAAATTCTCCGGTTTTATTATTGCCGTTATAGCTTTCAATGACTTCATCTTTGGTAATATCCCAAAGCATGGTGGGTTCAAAACTTTTAATGATATTTCCATGAGAATCACTTATCTGGGAAACTAAACTCACTTGCATATGCTTACCATCATTAGCCAGAGTGGCAATTGAATGGAGTACTTGCAATGGGGTAGCGAGTACATAACCCTGGCCAACCGCGGCAAGATAGGTATCGCCAGTGGCCCAGTTCTCACCCTGATTGAGGCGTTTCCAGGTGGGATTGGGCAATAGACCGTCAGCTTCACCAGGCAATTCAATACCCGTGAGCTGACCGTAACCTAAAGCGCGCGCGTATTCGCCCATTCGCCAAATACCAAGACCGTTGTCAGCAACTTCTCCTTCATAGCCACCCCCAATTTTATAAAAGTAGACATTACATGACCAGGCGATTCCGTGGATAAAGTCAACCGCCCCATGTCCTTCACGGTCCCAGCAAACATAATCCTGAGTCATTGTTATCATTTTTGTTCTAATTTATTATGCATTTTTTAAT
>CAZTEP010000157.1:0-3903 GCA_964612325.1 uncultured Anaerolineaceae bacterium | reverse complement strand
TCAACTTTGTAATTATTATTATTCAGCCTTTAATTAATGAAAGTATATCTTGACCTGTTCTTTATAGTCAAGCACACTTATACTAACATTATTCATAATAGTTAGAATGTTTTTCTTTTGCATAACAATTTGAAAACTAGATATGGATTTCAATGAAACGCATGTGTTGGGGAGGCAATAAGCTGTGCTGACCTAAACCATTAAATAGTATTAATCACGCTAAAAATTATCTGAGTTGTAAACCGCAAACAAACAATACGAAATAGTAAGGTTTATTGGTTTTTGAAGAAGTTCATATAGGCACTGAAAGGTTAGCGTTTTATAAAAAACTCACTTTCTCTATAGATTCATTTCCATAAACGACCTTTTTTTAGTAAAATTATCAAAGATAATTTGACACATATAAACGAAAGGAAATTCACCATGTATCAAAAAGTTATTATCGTAGGAAATCTGGGGCGCGACCCAGAAATGCGCTTTACGCCCGATGGCAAAGCTGTGACCACACTTAGTGTTGCTACAAGTCGCAAGTATAGAGACATTGATGAAACAACCTGGTTCAGAGTTACCGTTTGGGATAAACAAGGCGAGAATTGCAATCAGTACCTTCGCAAGGGTTCTCGCGTTTTGATTGAAGGTAGGCTTATGCCAGATCCTCAAACCGGTGGACCGAGAACCTATCAGAGAAATGATGGAACATGGGGTAGCAACTTTGAATTGACTGCTGAAACGGTTCGTTTTCTGTCTGCGCGTAGTGATGGTAGTAGTAGCGACGACATGGGAGATCCTGGCGACGCGAATGTCCCATTTTACTAAGAGTGCCTTATGTCCGAAGTAAAAAAATTCCGGATTAGCCTGCCAGAAGATCTCGACGCAAAGTATGTTAATATCGCTTTTATATCGCACACACCTCAGGAGTTTATACTGGATTTCGCGAGCGTTTTGCCTCAAATAGAAAATCAAAAAATCAATACACGGCTCATTTTTTCGCCTATTGGCTTAAAAATGTTTGCACAAGCCCTTTTAGAGAATTTACAACGCTATGAAAACGTCTTTGGTGAAATAAAAATTCCACGCGGGCAAACTTTGGCGGACCAATTGTTCAAAACAACTGAACAAAAAGATCCGCCAAAAGAGGATTAAGATGCAAAATTTAGACAAGGTCTGTGAACAAATCCGAGAGGAGTTCAACGATAAAACAGCGGTTCGTGAGCAAGCACTCAAAAACGCGCGTGAGCTTATTCGAAGAGCTTCATTGGCTATACGTGCTATTCATAGGGATGAGGTTGCCCTTGCTAACGAGGAACTGGAAGCAGGCCAAATAATTTTAAATGGTATCGTCCACACGCTAAAACCGGAACATCCTGATCTTTATTACACCGGTTATACCCAGGACGCACTCAAAGAGTATTGCGAAGCCAAATTAACCGCGGCCATCATTTATAATGAGGCGCTTCCAAGTCCGGCTGATTTGGAAGTTGAATTGCCCGCTTGGTTAAATGGCTTGACCGAAACCTTAGGCGAGCTTCGCCGTCGTTGCCTGGATATTTTGCGCAAAGGTTATTCCGATGAAGTCGAGCGGCTATTATTCAGCATGGATGAAATCTTTACCCAACTCGTGACCATGGATTACCCCGACGCAATTACGGATGGTTTACGGCGACGTACTGATTTGGCGCGTGGAATTATCGAGCGTACCCGTGCTGATATCACCACTGCCTACCGACAAGAAATGATGACGGAAAAAATCAATGAGTTTACTGAATTGTTAGATAACCATTCAACTGATGCGTAATGATTGCTAAAAGCTCAGTATGAAAATAAAATTTTAGTGAGAAACCCGCGTGAGCGGGTTTCTTGTTAGAGGGGTCTGTATAATAAGCAAAAATGTGTGTTGTGGGGCGCCTCGGCTTTAAGCTGATTTATCAAGGAAATTCTTTATCACGTATCAGTTCAATTAATAATGTTAACAGTTACAATTGAACTATGCGTGTGATAAAAGCTTCGGAACTGAACAGTTTTCTGTATTGTGAGCGTGCCTGGTGGTATCAGCTACAGGGAGAACCTTCAAGCAACCAACCCGCGATGGACGCTGGCACACAAAGACACCAAGCGCATGCCCGGCAGGTTAAATTTGTGCCGATTCTGGTTGGTATTGCTGTTTTGTTGGTAATAGTGGCATTAATTATCATCCTGAGGGGAAAATGAAAACCTGGCTTGTGCCTGTTCTTTTATTAGCAGTTGCGCTCATTTTGGTCTTACTGGCATTATGGTTCAAAAAGACCACTGGATTGCCCAGTGGTCGCTTGGTTTACGCTGATACGGATCAATTGCAGGCTGTTCCTAAACCCTTATTTGACCCAATCTTAAGGTTGGCCGGTAAACCCGATTATGTCACACGCTTGGATAATGGCGCGCTGGTGCCAGTTGAGTTTAAATCGATGAGCGCTCCGGCTAAGCCTTATGAGTCGCATATTTATCAGGTTTTGGCTTATTGTTACTTGCTTGAGCAAAGTTATGGCCAAAGGCCACCTTATGGTCTCATCCGTTATCAGGACAAAAGTTTTGAAGTGTCCTATACCGAAGCTGATAAGGAAGCGTTTTTAACTTTGGTTAATCGGTTGCGCTTGGCTGAAGCTTGTTCTGATGCGCCCGGTCGCACTCATAACACTATCACGCGTTGTCGCGGATGCGGTTATAAGGAAAATTGCGATCAAAGCCTTGTTTAATATTAATCCAAATGTCATGTGTAGAACAGCTTGAATGCTACAGAAGAAAGTAAATGAGATAAGGAACGGAGAATGCAGTTCAAATACCGAGAGCGAGACCGTGGTAAAGACTTAATTAATAGCGGTTTTTTTGACGGAGATTTAGGTGGTGGCAAGTTTATGGGTAAGGAATACGCTTTCGTGCTTAAAGACGGTCTCCTTAACTTGTATGTTGATATCAGAGATGAGGTCCTTGAGTATTTCAAACAAAACAAGATTGTTTGGTGGGCGGGCAACTATCCCACCGGTCATGTATCATCATCGCAGATAGCTTGTTTAAATCATTTGTTTACAATCAGGCATGAAAAAGAAGCTGTTTTGAACTTGCTAAGAACCGTATCGGACGATTTTATAGATGTCTTTCCTATCAAAGAAAATCTTGAGGGTTATATTCAGTTTGAGGCTGTGGGCGGAGATATTAACTTATTAAACGAAGGTAAGAACATTAGAGGGCGTAATTGTACTTCTATAGACGCATTAATTTATGCGCAACACCGTGATGGGCGAAGAGTCTTAATTCCGATTGAATGGAAATATGTTGAATTATATGGAAATGCTGACAAGTCAACAGAAGAGGGTGGTAACACACGCAAAGCACGCTATCTCGACTTGATTAAAAACAGTCGGTATTTAAACGCTAATACTCTCGCCTGCTGTTGGTTTGAACCTTTTTATCAATTAATGCGCCAAACACTTTGGGCGGAGCAGTTATTAAAGCATCAACCAGTAGGGTTTGAAGCTGATGACTATTTACATCTACATGTTATTCCTGCTGACAATGCGGAATTACTCGATAAAATTTATCCTTGCAGTAACAAAGATATGGAGACTACCTGGAAAGACTGTTTGACTGACCCCGATAAATACATCATCATTTCCCCGCAACAGTTTTGGAGTAAGCAATTAATAGATACGGATATTTACAATTATCTAAGCAGGCGGTATTGGTAATAGGTGAGGTTTATCGCGTTTCATAAACAAATAGGAGCATCTTGCAAAGTTTTTATAACCAGAACGGTTGAAAGATAATTGACACTGCGCGCGGAAACAGTTATCCTTATCGCGTTGGGCGGGACCGGTGCGGCAGAGCCCTGCGAACCCCGTCAGGTCCGAGAGGAAGCAGCGGTAAGGAGGT
>CAZTEP010000156.1:0-3916 GCA_964612325.1 uncultured Anaerolineaceae bacterium | reverse complement strand
CAACGCCAGAGCCAACGCCAACTCAGCCACCAGTGGTGGAATATCATCTCTATTGGCCCATCATATTGAGGGGAGAATAACAGCTGATGGCATGCTGGTGCGAAGTAAAAGATTAGTTAACGAGCTGAATTCTGATTATGTCATCAAAGGGCGTGTAAGTGCCCTTTGATGTTTTAACTAAGAAAGTTCAGGCAGAATGATGCAGACTTTAATATATTAATGCGCGTAGCCACTTATAGAGCAAAAAAAGCAATCTCATTTTTTCGTTAATCCATCAAGAATAACCTACAAACAGTTGAAAAAGAATGAGTTTATGGTTGTAGCTTTTTTGTTCTTAAGAAAAATAAATTATTACGGGATCCAGCTTGGATCCATTCCTTTGACGGGGAGTTCATTGAGGGTTTTGCTTTTTATATCATAGACATAAATTTGAAAACAATCTTTAAAATCCAGGTTATCTGTTGTATTTCTCCCACTAAAGGTATGAAATACGAGTTTTGAGTCATCCGCTGACCAGTGTGGTACTGTGGGATAAATTTTGTCTGTAGGATCTATATCGACAATCTTTTCTTCTGTTAGGGATTCTAAATCCAACAGGTATAAACCATCCTTTTTTCCAAAGACGATTTGCTGTTGATTATGTGACAAAACTGGGTTAATGCCATCGCTGATTCTATTTAGGACACCTGAGTGTAGGGTGAATTCATACAAGTATAGCTTCTCATTTTTCCAGTTACGATAACCGAAATAAAGCGTTTCGCCATCTGCGGATAAATGTGCTCCTTCGATACCAAAAGGCTCTTTTAAAACTTGTTTATAGTTGCGGATATCAATAAAGACTTCAACCGTTTCGCAATCATTGAAGTTATATAAATAAACAGTGCTTGATGTTGTAAGGATAAATTGCTTTGGATCATTTGTCCTTGGGTCAATCTGATAGTTTTGATTGTAATAACCAGCTGGGCAGTAATAAAAAAGATTTCTGTTCAGATCGATAAGCTGTGGATATCCACCAATTATTGTGTTACCACCACCGAGACCAATCAAAAAATGATGATCAGTGGACAGCACAGGCTTAATTAAATCTGTTTCCAGGGTTTGGGTTTGACCCGTTTCAATGTTGTATAAATTGATTGCAAGGCTACCTGAGCCAGGTTGGTAATACAAGATGTCGAAGTCATCAAAATTGGGAATCTCATTATCAAGCGCGCGTTTTGGAAACTGATTTAATGTAATCAGCAAAGTGATAAACCAAACAAAAATGATTACTTTTTTGAGCATAGATTAATCTTTTTATTCTCGTAAAACAAGTGTACATAATCATTATACCTAAAAAGCCTTGCTAAAAAATTCAATCTGTTTTTTTGACAAATGCGGTCTGTGCCATCTAATTAGCACGTGTATGCGCATAGAAGCGAGTTTAAATGATTCAAAAGAAGTCCGACCTATATTTTTGAGGGGATTGAATAACCTAAAAGGTGTTTATTTAATTGGAAATTAAGATTGAAATTATTCCTGCTCTTTTGCCCGATACTGCAAGGCTTCAGCAATGTGCTGTTGCATGATGTTTTCAACACCGTCCAAATCGGCAATCGTGCGTGAAAGCTTGAGCACGCGATGGTAGCCTCGCGCGGTCAGGCGCATCTGGCGCATGGCAGTTTTCATCAGCTGTTCGCAGGGCGCATCTAACTTACAAAACTGGCGGATTTCAGCTGGTGTCATATCGGCATTACTCACTAAACGCGTTCCAGCAAAGCGTTCCGTTTGTCTTTTACGGGCAGCTTCAACGCGCGCGCGAATAATTTCAGAACTTTCTCCCTGGCGTTGGCTGCTTAGTTTCTGAAAATCAACGCGAGGAACGTGCGAGTGGATATCAATGCGGTCCAGCAAGGGGCCAGAGATGCGCTTTTGGTAATTGGTGATGGCGGCTGGCATACAGGTGCACTGGCGCAGATTGTCACCTGCATAGCCACAGGGGCAGGGGTTCATCGCGCCCACAAGCATAAAATTGGCAGGAAAGGTGAGCGAACCTTGCGCGCGGCTGATGGTGACTACTTTATCCTCCATGGGTTGGCGGAGGACATCCAGCATGCGTTGACCAAATTCGGGCAGTTCGTCTAAAAAGAGGACACCTCGATGCGCAAGTGAGATTTCGCCCGGGCGTGGAATGTGCCCACCGCCAACCATGCCGGCATGGCTGATGGTGTGGTGGGGCGCTCTAAACGGTCTGGTTTGAATGAGGGGTGTTTCGGGCGGGAGCATGTCGCAAATGGAGTAAATACGGGTTACTTCCAGGGCTTCATCAATGCTCAATCTGGGGAGAATCGAGCATAACGCACGGGCCATGAGCGTTTTCCCGGCGCCGGGCGAACCAGACATAAGCACATTATGTCCGCCTGCAGCGGCAACCTCAAGCGCGCGTTTGATGTTTTCCTGGCCTTTTACTTCGCTAAAATCTGTCTCAACAAATAACTCTGTGCTTTTCTTTATTTCACGGGCATTGGCGATAGGAATGCGCTCGCCTCCGGTGAGATGACTAACCAGTTCGCTGAGAGTTTTTACTGGGTAAACTTCGATATCCGGGATGAGCGCTGCCTCGGCGGCATCCATCTCTGGAACATAAAGCTGTTTGAAGCCTTCAGCGCGGGCGTGGGCGGCAATAGACAGCACGCCACGCACGTGTCGTAAGGAACCATCCAGCGAAAGTTCGCCAATAAACATGGCATCTTCAGTCGTAGCTTGAGGCAGTTGATTGTAAGTAATCAGAATACCAACAGCAATGGGCAAGTCGAAGGCAGGTCCTTCTTTGCGCACGGTGGCCGGTGCCAGATTAATGGTGAGCGCTTTTCGGGGAAAAGCCAACTCGCTGTTTTTGATGGCGGAGAAAACACGCTCTTTGCTTTCTTTGACGGCTTCATCAGGCAGACCGACAATTGCGATACGACCGGGTTTACCTTGACCATAATCAACTTCGATGTCAATGGTGACACCATCAAGGCCAATAACCGCGCAAGAGTAGACATGGGATAGCATGTGACAAGTTTAGATTGAAATTTTCAAATTGTCAACGAAACCGGTTATGATTTACCATAGATAGTTAATGAGTTTAATTAGGTTCTCGAGGAAAAATGGACGCTGCTTTTTTTGACCAATGGTCTTTGGATTATGACGAAGATGTTATTGCTTGTGATGAAGCGGATATTTATCCTTTCGCTGGATACAGGCGCACGATTGAAAGCATATTGAATGTTGTTAAAAATTATCCTGATGCAAAAGTTTTGGATTTGGGTTTTGGCACAGCGCGTTTGACCAAAAAATTATATGATGCCGGTTTTGATATTAGTGGTCTTGATTTTTCACCGGAAATGTGTCGTATCGCGCGGGAAAAAATGCCTGATGCTTGTTTGGCATGTTTTGATTTTTCACACGGTTTGCCAGATTCGTTCGAAGGCAGACAATTTGATGTCATTTTGATTACTTATGCTTTTCATCATGTGCCAGACGCTATTAAACCGGAACGGATTTTGGAATGGTATAACGCGCTTAAACCTGGTGGGGTCATCTTGATTGGTGATGTTGCGTTTGCTGATAAACAGGCCCTTGAGCTCTGCAAAGGTCAAGCTAACGATGAATGGGATGAAAATGAAGACTATATGGTTTTTTCTTCTTTGCAGGCCTCTGTTGCACATCTGAAACCTCAGTTTGAACAAATATCACATTGTGCGGGTATTTTGACCATTCATAAAGCAAAGGCTTAAGTTTGTTCTATATTTGAAAAAAAATAAACGAGAAGAAATGCAAATGTTGCATATGTATGTTCATTAGGACGCTCGTTTTTTCGTTGAATTCAGGAAAATCGTTAATGCCCGGTATTACCGTAAGCGAAACCGAACTGTTTGGTCAAACCTTCCTCTCA
>CAZTEP010000155.1:0-3917 GCA_964612325.1 uncultured Anaerolineaceae bacterium | reverse complement strand
GTGCCGGATTTGCTTGACTGGTTACGCTTCTCTTTTAGCGATGAGGACAATGAAAGCTACGAAACTCGCTTTAACGAAATCCGAAACATCCCCTTACTCATTCTCGATGATTTTGGCACCCAAAGTTCAACATCCTGGGCGCAAGAGAAACTTTTCCAAATCATCAATTATCGATATATCAATAAATTACCCACTGTTATCACCAGTAATCAAAGAGTTTCTGACTTTGAAGGTCGCATCCACTCACGATTGCAGGATCCCGAACTGGTTATCCGCGTTGATATCTTAGCACCAGATTATCGTAACCCAACCGACGATATTGGTCACCCTGAACTTTCAAGTTTAAATCTGCACAACAAGCAAACCTTTGAGAGTTTCAATTTTAGGCTGGATGAAAACCTGATGGCAGAAGATAAAACCTCTTTAAAAAATGCTTTTCAAATCGCAAAAAACTTTGCTGAAAAACCTCAGGGTTGGCTTATTTTTAATGGCCCTTATGGCTGTGGCAAAACCCATTTGGCTGCAGCTATTGGTAATTATCAAGCCTCATTAGGCGCGCCCCCACTATTTGTGGGTGTGCCAGATTTGCTTGATTATTTGCGCGCAGCTTTTGCGCCAAACAGCAATCAAAGTCTTGACCGTCGTTTCGATGAAATCCGCAACTCACGTTTGCTGATTTTAGACGATTTAGACACCCAATCAGCTACACCCTGGGCAAAAGAAAAGATCTATCAACTATTTAATTATCGATATGTTGCTGAGTTACCAACCGTGATAACCACATCCCGACAACCCAGCGAACTTGATCCGCGGCTTTACACACGGATATCCGACGAACGACTTTGCAAGATCATTGTTATGATGGCACCTGCTTACTCAGGAAGTCGTACAACAAAAAGACGTAAATAATATTTAAGGGTATAATCTCTTTTTTAGTTGATACATCTACTAAATGAATATTAATGGCGTCGTTGTACGTCATATTCTTGAGAGAGGACTGAATAGATATGAAAAAAATCGAACGACATCATCCTGATAGTTTCAAACTGCCTTACCGTATCAAACGTTTGGCAGACCTTGCGCTAAACTTGTGGTGGACATGGAACCCTGAAGCCGTCCGTCTGTTTAAAGAGATTGACGAGCTTAATTGGGACCTTTCTGTTCACAATCCGGTTGTTTTTCTACGCAAGGTAGATCCCCAGGTTTTTGAAGACTTAATCAAAGACCGCTATTTTTTGGAACGCTACGACCAAATTATCCACGAGTTCGATGCTTACATGCAAAACAAAGACACTTGGTTCCGTCAGACCTATCCAAAACTAAGTGACGAGCATATCGCTTATTTTTCCTTTGAATACGGTTTGCATGAATCCCTCAAAGTGTATGCTGGAGGTTTAGGTATTCTCAGCGGTGATCATGTTAAGGAAGCCAGTGACCTTGACCTACCCTTTACAGCGGTTGGTTTTCTATATACCTATGGCTACTTCGCGCAACACATTACCGAAGATGGCTGGCAGGTCGCCCGTAATGTTGAAATCAACTTCGACGATCTTCCAATTGCCGGTCTTTATGATGAAAACGGCGACCCAGTCAAAATCTCCGTCGAGTTACCCGGTCGCACCCTATGGGCGCGCCTTTATGAACTCAAAGTCGGACGCGTAAATCTTATTCTGCTACACACTAATTTGCCCGAGAACACCCCTCAGGACCGCGAACTAACCGACAAGCTTTACATCAGCGACCCTGAACTACGCATCTCCCAGGAAATTCTTTTGGGCATTGGTGGCATGCGCGCGCTCAAATGCTTGGGTTACGAACCCACTATTTATCATATGAATGAGGGTCATTCCGCCTTCTTAAGCTTAGAGCGCCTGCGCCAACTGATGACCGAAGGAAAAACTTTAGAAGAAGCTAAAATTATCGTTAGCGCGTCAAACATCTTTACTACCCACACACCAGTGCCAGCCGGGAACGACGAATTCCCCATTTGGTTGATTGATAAATACTTCAGCCATTATTGGGGTGAATTAGGCTTGGACCGTGAAGGCTTCCTGAACCTTGCTAAAGTCAAAACAGACTGGGCAGACGAGGTCTTCAGCATGCCTGTTTTGGCTTTGCGCCTTTCTGATTATCGCAACGGTGTTTCCAAGCTTCATGGCGAAGTTTCGCGTGGCATGTGGCAAGGCTTATGGAAAGGCTCAGACCTAAAAGATATCCCTATTACATCAGTTACAAACGGTGTCCATACCGGCACTTGGTTGGCACGTCGCATCGCGGAACTTTACAATCGTGTTTTAGGCCCTGATTGGCTGAACCGCATCGATGATCCCGATCTTTGGGATGGTATTGAAAAAATTGATGACGCTGAACTTTGGCGCATTCGTTTCCATCTCAAGCGAAAATTAGTCAATTACATGGTCAACCGCGCGCGCTATCGCTGGGAACACGGTGATGTACATCCCGTGCAAACCGTTGCCAGCGGTGTTTTGCTTGAACCAAGCGCACTCACCATTGGTTTTGCGCGACGCTTTGCGACTTACAAACGAGCCAATCTTTTATTCAGAGACTGGGACCGCCTTATGCGCATCATCACCAACCCCAGCAAACCAGTGCAAATTATTTTTGCCGGCAAGGCACATCCCAGTGATGAACCCGGCAAACGTATGATTCAAGAAGTCTACCGTGCTGTTAAAGACGCTCGCAACGGTGGTCGTTTGGTCTTCCTTGAAGATTACGACATGGATATGGCCCGTTACCTGACCCAGGGTGTTGACGTTTGGCTCAACAACCCACGCAGACCACGCGAAGCCAGTGGCACCAGTGGCATGAAAGCCGCCATGAATGGTGTTCTCAACTTCTCAGTCCTTGATGGCTGGTGGGCAGAAGGTTATAACGGTCTCAATGGCTGGTCAATTGGTGACGAAACCGAATATACCGACCTTGACGCGCAAGATGAAGCCGATTCCAAGAGCCTTTACGACACCCTCGAAAACGAAATTGTGCCACTCTACTACACCAAACGCTCCGCAGATAATCTGCCGGGCGATTGGATCCAGCGCGTTAAAGAATGTATGCGCAGTATTTCTCCCGCCTTTTCGATGACCCGCATGGTTAAAGAATATATGACCGAACTTTATCACCCGGCCATCATGGGCGCGAAAGAACACAAATAATAGAAAGGAGCTAACTATGGGACCTTTTGTACTTGAATTTTCCTGGAACACCATCCTTATCTCACTACTCATCTTCGTGGTGCGCGTGGTGGGGATGGCACTTGACACCCTGCGCATCGTGCTCGGTATGCGCCGAATGCACACAATTGCCTGGATATTAGGCTTTTTTGAGATGGTAATCTATGTGCTTTCCATAGGTGTTGTCCTGGCAGACGTGAATAACGTGCTCAAAGTTTTTGCCTATTCTGCTGGGTTTGCAACTGGCAGTGTGGTAGGGATATGGTTTGAGGGCAAATTAGCCATCGGCTATGCGCACATCATTATCATCACTAAACTCCCAAATTCCCTTGTGGCTGATGCCTTGCGTGCCAAAGATTTTGCGGTGACCGAAATTCCTGCCGCCGGAAAAGATGGTGCTGTTAGCCTTTGTGACCTTACCGTTACACGTAAGAGAGTGAAAGAAGTTGAACAAATCGCTCGCGAAGCTGATCCAGATGCCTTCATCACTATTGAAGACATCACCCCTATCAACCGTGGGTATTGGGGAGCTGGTCAGTTGAGCCGATAGATTGAATATTTTCACAAAAAAGACCTTCTTTTACACAGGAGGTCTTTTTTGATATATGATTCTCATATCATGACATAAATATCCCCCCAATAACACAGTTTGAAAAACAAAAATTTCAGGAATATGCAAGGCAATTATCCATCGCAAATTCTCACATCAATCGACTATAATTAACA
>CAZTEP010000154.1:0-3929 GCA_964612325.1 uncultured Anaerolineaceae bacterium | reverse complement strand
ACGTGTGCTCTTCCGATCTGCCCAGGCGTACTCAAAATTTTCAATTAATTTGAGATACAAGAAATGGTAATTGGGAACTTGTTTTTTTAGAGCCAGTAACTCGTTTTTCACGTCGTTTTTATTGGCTAATGCTGCATAAAAAGAATTGATGGCCTGCTCTTGTTCTTTGCTGAATTTGGTAATAGGTTGAGCAGGTTTTTGAAATTCCAGAGTTAAGCCAGTGAAATCTGCCCAGGTAAGTGGGAGATTGGCTTGGGTAAGGTAGCTGCGAAGAAGATCGAGATCCTGGCAATCCTTAATGGCTTGGCTGATTGTTGCCATTGTCGTGAGCCAGTCGGGTGTGCCAAGTCTGATATAGGCCTTTGGCAGGCTTTTTATGAGTTGCGCACCGAAGTGGTTTACTGTTTCGGTGGCTTGTGGGCCTTCTTTCAAGGTTTCGACCCAATCAAGTGTTTTTTCGATGTCGTTTTCGAGCGTGTGGAGATAATAAGCATGTGGGTCTAAACAGAAAAGCTCACGAATTAGTTTCTGTGCTAAATCAAGTTCCGCGTTGAGCCAGGCACGATAAACTTCGCGGGTTTTTGATAAAAGGGTGGTTAAAAAACGTTGGTCATTTGGTGGAATGTTCAGGCCAAGGTTCGCGAGTGTAACTAAAAGCTCCCGGCTGTTGAGATACTTTTCGCCAATGGTTTCAGTCGCTGACAGGGAAGACCAGTTTTCTTGCAAGTCTATCAATTTCTGGTTTAGTTGCTTAAGATGGTCAATTGTTTCTGCGTTGAGTTCGTTTTGTTTTAAGATACGGTGGATGTTTTGATTTAGGTCTATCTGAATGCTTGCTAAGCGGTTTGAAATAAGTTCTGGTGTATCCTTCGCAATATCAGACAAATTGCGCATAGTGTTGATAATCGCGTTGGCATCTGTGATTGAAAAGCTGGCAATATGCTCTTTGTGAAATTGCCAAATCGCTTCTGGCCAATTCTCTGATAGACAAGCTTCAATAAGAAGAACTAATGATTCCGTTGAGGTTTTAGACAATGATTTTTCAAAATAGATGGCTAATTGCCAATGTGGTGGCAGGGGGATATTCTTTTCAATGAGTGAAATGATGTCAATAATGTTATTGGTTTGGTTGTTTTCCAAAAAATCCAGCCAAAGCTTTTTCGCGTGGGTTAAGATGTCTTGATTGTTTGTTTGTACGCCTAAACGGTCAAGAGCTTTCTTTAGTTCGAAAACATCCTGTAGGTTGTTAGCATTACCTGCGGATTCCAGGTATCTGTTAAACAACAGTTTATATTCAATAACCCGCATTGAAAGATGGTTTTCCAGGTATTCAACCCGCATTTGGAGGTGAGAAATGTCTAAATCGGTCAAGCCTGTCGCGGAAACTGGCCAGGCCAGATCCTGAATTAAATCCGGAGAAATTTGCCGAAGCAGTTGATGACCTTCATCAATCAATTGTTGAAAGTCCAAACCTGGGTTGATGTGCTCGTCTGGATTTTCGGGGTCGAACCGCAGACCGTTACCCCAGTCGATGAAAGACATTTTGTTGCTTGCTTCATCCCAAAAGATGTGGTCCATTTTTACGTCATTCCAAAGAATGCCTTTTTTGTGAACTTCACGCAGTAGCTGAAAGCCTGAGGCTAAGACTTTAAGGGTGAGAACCTGTGAAAAAGTTGTGTTTTGAACACGTAATTGGTCTAAAAGCCAGGTAATTGAAACACCACTCACTTCCTCACTGACAATAAAAAGACCAGTCGTGCCACTGGTGCCCTGAATGCTTTTGTCAATCAGGAATGGGGTATGAATGTGCAGGCCATTCCGAACGACACGAATACCATCAAGAACGCTTAAAATTTGACCTTCGGTTTCAATTTGACTTGCCTGGCGCATGATGGTGCCTCCAGAAACATTCTGAACGGGGCGTTTTAGAACCGCTTTTTTGCCATCAGATTCAACCCGCCAGACTTCGCCGGCGTCTCCGCTGCCTATTTTTTCGAGGAGGAGCCATTGACGACTCTCCGCGTTAACTGTTTTTGCCATACTATGATTATAAAGGAGCTTGGCAAAGAGGTAAAATTGCCAATTGCGTAGAGCTTTTGAGAAGCCTAAAACTTTCTGAGTAGGCGATTTCTTAGGTTTTACACTGGTTTTGAAGGCGATTCACTTGACCGAAACGGAATTGAAGGCTATGATTTTAAAAGGCCAACTTGCCCAAAAATAAGCAGGTTTTGTTTTTTTGTGCCTGAAGATAAACAAGCAACCATAAAGGAGATTAACAAATATGAAATACGATCGAATTTACAATTTTTCTGCCGGACCCAGCATGTTGCCTTTGCCCGTCCTTGAAGAAGTACGTGATGAGTTGTTAAACTATCGCGGTTCTGGTGAGAGCGTGATGGAAATGAGCCATCGCAGCAAAGTTTTCCAGGGCATTCATGATGAAGCCAAGGCTGATTTGCGCGCGCTGATGGGCATTCCTGAGAACTATAAGATTCTCTTTATTCAGGGTGGCGCGACCCTGCAATTCTCAATGATTCCGATGAATCTCAAGAAAAATGGCGTCTTTGATTACGTTGTGAGCGGTAGCTGGTCCAAGAAAGCCGCCGAAGAAGCAGGCCGCTTTGGCAAAGTGAATATCGTTGCCAACAGTAAGGATCGCAACTATGCTTACGTGCCCGATGTTTCCGATTTACCTATTAGCGAAGATGCTGACTACCTCTATATCTGCGAAAACGAAACCATCTATGGCACTACCTATCAGGAACTGCCCAACACCAAGGGTAAGATTTTGGTTTCTGACCAAAGTTCCATGTTCCTTTCCAAACCTGTAAATGTGTCTGATTATGGCATCATCTATGGTGGTGTGCAAAAGAACGTTGGTCCCGCTGGTATGGCGATTGTCATCATCCGCGAAGACCTGATTCGCGAAGATATTGATGAGAGCGTTCCAACTTACCTGCGCTATCACATCCACGATAAAGGCGACTCCATGTACAACACTCCCAACTGCTGGGCGATTTACTTCTGTGGCAAAGTTTTTAAGTATCTGCAGAGCATCGGCGGTTTGGAAGCTGTTCACAAGAATAACGTTGAAAAAGCCCAACCCCTGTATGATTTCCTTGATCAAAGCAAGATGTTCAAGGGCACTGTGGATAAAAAAGACCGCAGCCTGATGAACGTGCCTTTCATCACAGGTGATGAAGAACTGGATGCCAAAGTTGTTGCTGCTACCAAGGCTGCTGGCTTTGAAAACCTCAAGGGTCACCGCACGGTTGGTGGCTTGCGCGCCTCAATTTATAACGCTATGCCCAAAGAAGGTGTCGTAGCGCTGGTCGAATTCCTGAAGGACTTCGAAGCCAAACACGGCTAAAATCGTTTAGTGACTAAGAAAAAAAGGCTGTTCCTTAGTTTGGAATGGCCTTTTTAGTTAAATAGGCGCTTTTAAACGTAAATCTGTATTAGAATGACGCAGACAAAATAATAACGAGGTGAAAAATGCGTTATTTCCCTAAGTACCTGTTTCTTGTTTTTTCAATGCTTTTGCTTTTGGCAACGGGTGGTTTTATTGATGTCAGCGCGCGTGTTGCTGCTGTCCACCATCCAGATGGATATACCAACCAATCCTGGTATTTGATTTGTGAAATGGATGAAACTGGTCATGTGTCGGTTCACTCCCAAATGCAGGTGCAACTTGCCGCGCCACTGACCAATTTTTCTGATGAAATGATTGCTGAAGCACTCGCGCGTCCTAACCGGAATGACCAACCGGTGGTTGTTCGTTTGACTGATGTGACTGGAAAGGTTGTTTTTCAAAAGACTGAACGTGTATCGGGCTTGATTCGAAGTGAATTTGGTGGCGAAAACCCGGATGACTCTATTCAGGGACACTTCGTTGAACGCGATAATATTGTTTTTGTGGTGCGTGTGCC
>CAZTEP010000153.1:0-3989 GCA_964612325.1 uncultured Anaerolineaceae bacterium | reverse complement strand
TCTCGCCGAGTTAATCAAGGCTTTGTTTGTGCAGAACAGCAATTGGTCAGCGAACGATTTGGCTTATGTCAAGGCTTTGTCCTTGGAATGGAACTCTATGGAGAACCGATTGCAAAATAAGGAATTTTGGGGATTCATCTATCGCTCACGTCACCCTTTTGCTTATGACACTCATATAGAATATCTGTTTGATTTGTTACAGAAGAAAGAAGATGTGCATCGTGATACCACAACCTATACTTTTAATAGGTATTTAGATTCCTATCGACAGATGATGAATACCAATTTAGCCGGACAAGAAGGAAAGGCTGAATGGGTTCGCAAGAAGTGGACAGAAGTGAAAGAATTATTCGACACATTGAATGAATGGTACAATTATAAACCGGTATATCACCGAGTCGGTTTCGTCCTTGAATATGTAGCAAGTGAAGATGTGCTTTCGCTACGGAGCAAACTTGATGGAAAGAAACATTCCAAACGAATTGAAATCCTAGATGGTATCATCAAAGAAGAATTGCATAAAATTAAAAGTCAGCAATTATTTTATGGAAAGGCTCAAATGTCTGAAATTCTATTCTTTTATAACATTCTACTCGAAGACCGTAGAATTTCGGATAATGCCCGTTTCTCTTTTGCTGACTATAAAGAGATTTATAAAAATAAAGGATGGGATCAGGAACATGTTGCATCACATACCGACTTCTCGGCTGATGATAAGAAAGCCAAACAATTAGCTACCGATATAATTGAACTCATTGTAGGGGAACAACCTACAAAGGATGACGAAAGTGGGTATTTCATTGATTATAAAACACATTCGCTCGATGAACACGAAAAAAATCTTTGTGAGAGGGCACTTCGAATTTTGAACTCAAATACCCAAGAGGATAAATCTTCTGGGGAAAATAGTAAGAATGAGGAGGAAACGGATATTGCAAAATTGTACGAGGCAGTACAAGAACATTTCAAAAGTGATGAAGATGAATTCGGTACGACGACCTTGCTTGACGGAAAAACTATAAGAGAGGAAAAAGACTTTATCTGGAACTTTGTTCTTCTAAATGCCGGAACAAATCGGAGCTATGGCAATCATATATTTCCGGTGAAACGACGTCGCATCTTGCTGGATGAGTTTAATGTCTATACACCAATCGGAACCCGAAATGTTTTTGAAAAGGCCTATTCTAGAAAAAGTAATCAAATACTTTATTGGTCGAAAACCGATGCAAAATCCTATTGGGAGGATTTGAAGTCGGTATTGAATCCTTATGTTCAATTATCACTACCTTTTAATTATAAACCAAATAAATAATATGAATTCTCAAGAAATTTCATTTATCGATATATTTAAAACTTTTGGCTTTAGCATATTGATTCCGGCTATTCAACGAGATTATGCTCAAGGTCGAACGACTACTACTGCAACCAAAATCCGAAAGGATTTTGTAGAAGAGCTAAAAGGCTATTTGTTGGATGGTGCTTCTCATAGTCTTGACTTTATCTATGGCTATGGAACGGATAAATTCTTTATCCCGTTGGACGGACAGCAACGTCTGACAACACTTTGGTTGCTGCATCTTTATGTAGGTTGCATGACTGGCAGAAGTAAACAAATTAGCACATTTGTCTTTAACTACGAAACACGGGACTCTTCCGCCCGTTTCTGTGAGAAGTTATTGGAAAATGCTGGAAAACTGCTAACACCAGACATGCTCCTAAAAAATAAAGAAAATTCAAAACCAAAGCCAGGAAAAATTATTAAAGATGAAGGTTGGTGGTTTACTAACTGGTCGGACGATCCAACAATTAGCGGTATGCTCACGATGTTAGATGAGATAGATGCGCAATTTTATGATGCCAAGAGAAATAATTATACAACGATTACTGAAGCTGGAGATAATCTATTCAACCAGATTAAAAAACCTATTGTGTTTCAATTTATGTCGTTGAGTGACTTTCATGATATTGACGATCTTTACATCAAGATGAACGCTCGAGGACTACCTCTTACTTCTTTTGAAATATTCAAAAGTAAGTTGATAGAAGATGTAGAAAGAGTATTTGACGCTGAAAGACAGAAGAATTTTAAATCGAATATCGATGTAGTTTGGTCCGATGTTCTATGGAAGTATAGAAACGAAAACGCCAAAAATATTGACATCTTTCTAGAACGGGCTTTACGAGTTCTAATTGCTAATGAAGGTGCTATGACTGCCGATTACAGAGAAATCAGTGATTTGGATCAAATATTCGAAGCCAATGGTCAGCATCTGACATTTGCTCATAATTGGTATGAAAAGAAGGGAATTAAGTTCAATGATATTTTGCTGAATCGTCTGATTAGAGATCTTGATATATTGTTCAATCCTGACAATAATCTACTTGACGCTACTGCCATCATTTCTGAATATGATATTTATTGGTTTGATATATCCACTGCAATCCGGCAATGGATATTACAGGGGAAAAACATCAACGGTGATGAACAATTGACTTATGATACACGTCTGAAATTACATGCTTATCTAAAATATAAACAATGTTTTCCTGACGCAAACTCAGATGGATTAACATCATGGATGAAATTGATACATAACTTGGTAGAAGCGACACCTATTGATAATACCGAAGATATTGTAAAAGCCTTGAAAGGTGTGGAGACTTTACTCTACTCGTACAAGGATGACTATACTAAAAAAAGGGGATCATGGGACAAATGGCTGAAATCACAAGAAGGCAAATCAGTTAATTTCTTTGCTTCGTACCAATGGAATGAAGAAATTGACAAGGCAAAACTAAGACTATTGAATCCAGAATGGAAAACTCCTCTTGAGAAAGCAGAGAAGCATAGTTACTTAAATGGCCAAATTGGTATAACCATGTATCTAGCAGGAGTTTACAAGAATATATCTCAAGATCGAGAGTTAAATGAAACTATCACAGCTAAGGAATATGATGATTGGATAGAAAAGAATTTACCTCTTTTTACTTATATAGGCAATGCAGACTCCGAAATTATCAAACAATATGCTATGGTAAAGGCTATGCTCGCCAAGGGTGATTATATGCCATGGTTGTCCAGTTGGAGAAAAAACTTTTATAATCGTCCTAGTCACAGGGATTATTCTTGGAAACGACTTTTTCGTCTAAATGAAAAGCCTAATATGGAAGCATTCAAATGTTTAAAGGAAATCATCAATGACCCTATATATAATATCTCAACTGAACAAAGAACTCTTGAATCATTAAATGAAATTGGAAACGAATATCAAGGTGATTCCAATTGGAAAAGGATTTTACTCGGGAAATACGGAACACACATCATGCGCTATTCAAAACAAGGCTTCATTGCTTTTGACAATCACAATACCTTAATTTATCATGCCAGTCAACGAAATCATTATCATTCTGAATTAGAAACACTTGCATTATATGAGGAATTAAAATATCTTTATAAATCTCAACTTGAGAATGGAAACATAGATATTAGTTATTCTTCTGTAAAATCAGGAGAGGATGACACATATACCAAGGTCGATAACTATTATATTTATCATTGGATCCGTGATAAAGAAATTGAACCATGGACAATAAAATGGAATACTAAAGATGAAAATGGTCAAGAACAATTGTGTTCTCAAAAATTTTCTTCCTTGGAAGATGTTTTGATTTTTATAAAAGAAAAGCAAGCCATATGAACATCAAAGAAGATTTTTTCTTATGCATAAATTTACACTTATGAACAAACATGATTACATGCAGGCTAACAAAGATTGGTTGGAAACAAAAGCCAAGGAAGAGGGAGTGAAAGCACTTTCGGGAGGCATATATTACAAGGTCATCACTGAAGGGGAAAAAGATGGCAAACACCCCACGCCACGAAGTATCGTTACTGCCCACTACACAGGATGGACTATTAACGGCAAAAAATTCGATTTGGATAAAACGGTTTGATTTGTGCCAGTGATTTCGGTCTATGTGTGCCACCT
>CAZTEP010000152.1:0-4012 GCA_964612325.1 uncultured Anaerolineaceae bacterium | reverse complement strand
GAAAAACAAATTTATAAGTTTGTCAACAATTTTCTCTGGCTTTAGGTAAGTTTCAAGAACAAGTCTGAAGATCTCAATGGTCTTTTGATTAATATAGACGTTTTCACGCGTAACAATTTCATCACAGAGGTCATCTATGATAGGCAAATCATTACTATCCATTTCTAATCTTGCATGTGAATCCAACAAACGAAGATCTTCTAAAACTTCTAACAAAGTATATGTCTCAGAATCAAACTGAAACCAAATTTTCTCTGCTAATTGCTTACGAAGATACAAATCACTTGTAGCAGTAAACAGTTTGCCTGCGGCTTGTTTAGCATTTAAGTGAAATTCTGATTTCTTTATCAGAGTATCAAGCTCCCCCAAAATTCTATTCTTTAAATTATCCTCCAGAAGGCTCAGGTCAAAATGCTGCACGAAGTCTATCAGATTCCTTCTTAGATTCCATCTCGAGTTATCTGTTTCCGCATCATCAAGCTTTTTGACCAAATCGTTTATTATTTTCGTAAGCGTATCTAAAGACACCTTTTGTTTCCAAAGCGCGGCACCAATTTGCAACAGTTTTTGTATTGTGGATGACTTATTCTCTTCAGCACTATAACGATCAAAAAGCGCCACCAAATTATTTTTGACATTTGATGATGTTGAATTATCTAATTGATTCACAGCCAGCAAGCTTAATAACTCTAATTCATATTCTGACACATCTTCGTCATCGGGTTGGTAAACGACTCTATTGAGCAAGTTTTGAATTATTATCTGAGCATCACTGTTCAAATTCAACCCCAGTAAGCGCAACCATTTCAATGCGTCTCTTTTGTTTGTACTGCCTGACCCAAGATAATTTTTGACTATATAGTCTCGCATAACATCATCAGCGCGTCTACGGAACAAATCAAAAAAACTCTCAATTGTTTTACTCGCAGGATCCTGGGCTACTGGTTTTTTTTCAGTAACAGACTTTATAAGTTCCTGAATCTGCTTTTCATCCGTATCATCTATTACATGTAATATCAGCGCAATTAACGCCTCATAGATTGGCCCCTCTTGGATATCGTATGTCGCGTTTTTCCAAAACAACAAAATTTGTTCTTTTGCTTTTTCAAAGCAATCTTTTATTTCTTTATATTCATCCTTTAATAACTCCGGATTATGACAGACTCGCTCAATTATCAAAGTCTGAGCTTTTAAAAAAGGATCGTTTTTGTAAACAGTTGATAAAGTCTTAATTAAGTCAGCCTCATGCGCTATAGAAGTATCAGTACCAAGCTTTTTCTCTTCAACCAGTTCCGTCACCGGCATCAACACAAACAACTCCCGCAAAGTTTCATTCCAGCACAGATTCCGTAAAAAACTTTCCTTTTGTTCATCAGTTCCACCGTAGCCGAGATAAGCCAACAAATTTCCCTTTCGACTTGCCTTCTCTTTATCATTAAGACTTTTAAGGTACTGAAACATGTAATAAGCCAAAAACGACCGGGCATTAAATTGGTATTCTTTATCTGTAACAGACAGTATGCCTGTTTTTATAAAGGGTTGAATAACGTCTTTATCAGGCATCTTAGTAATTGATGTGTCTTTTAGAGAATTAATGTCTGGAAAGAGCACGGTTAATTCTTTTCGGGCAAGATCAGTTAACCATTCTTTAGCAGTCTTGACATTCTCAGGCGGATTATTGGATTTTGAAAAAGTGTTGAAATAATTCTCTAATAATCTAAACTTCGACACATAGCCCAATGGATTGGTATCGCCATATTCATTTGCAGAATTTACCACCGACAGAAAAAAAGCGGGATTCCCCATTAGTTTAGAAAAATCAGGATCTCTTTGGTAAGCCGAAAAAACTCTTGTCCCAACATCCGAAAGACCTCTTGGATGAATTGCTCTACACAGTTCATCTTGTCCATCCTTTGAAAGTCCGTCAATTTTAGCGAAATGGAACTGAGAAAAATCCCCCAAATACTTCCACCCGTGTTCTTCGACGCAAGTAATGATTATGTGCGCTTCCGGATATTTCGTAATGAATTGTCCAAAACTCTGATAAAGACCGTTCGAACGAGATAGGGTCGATAAACCTTCAATTAAAAAAAGCATATTGCCCGATTGAGCATATTTATCTATAATAACCTTCCATTTTTCAAGTTCATCTGTTTCAGAACCGATATTTTTTTTCGCTTGTTTTGACAAGAAGGACAAGAAATCAGTATCATCTTCTCCCTTTTCCTTTAAGCTAATAAAAAAGGGGGTGTAACATTTTCTTTTGCGCAACTTACCGCAATTTGCTTTAATAAATGTGTCTTACCACTTCCCGGAGGACCCGTTATAAACAAGCGTAAACCCGCTCCGCTTTCTAACGGTGGTTTTAATACATATTCATAAACTGAACGATCACACTTCTTGTCTTTACTTAACGATAGTAACAAATCTTTCCACTGCAATTCACTTATCGAGGAATAGATTTTGTATTCTTTTAAAAACAACTCGGCAAACGGTAATTTTAGATCTTTTTTTAAAATATCTAACGCATAGTAACGAAAAGGCGTTTTCTTTTTCCTATGTCTCCTTATAAACCCAACAAGATCCCCTAAGTTATTAACGCATTTGAGATTGTTGTTGTAATCATTATTTATACCTGCAGGCACATTTTGTTCAGTCGCAACCACAAAATACGAAGCGTGGCCATCACCCACAGACTTTTTCAGCTTTATACCTACATCATTTACTGTTGAGAAACTATAGGAAGCTCCCATCTCTGTATTTTCAGAGCGGGAAATCGCAGCTGAAATAATGATGTCATCGAAATCCTCATTATTTAGCTTTTCCATCCCGTTTCACCTCTTTTCCACAGTTAGAGAGCTAACTCATTTTACCATATTAAGCAGTTTTTTCGATGGTTTGTATGGGTTCAACACCATTTTTGGCAGCTTCCTTCAACTAACTTGTGCCTTTCCTCCGCTTTCTTGATCTTAAATGGATTTGGCTTTCATAAAGCGATTTAAATTCTAAACACAACTGGAATATCAACTTCTTTACTGTCACTCCTCCCCAAAGTTGATTGATTTTAACATTACTCTTCGCAAATAAACCGAATTTGTCACAATACTGATAAACCGTTACATTTTATAAGTAAACAAGCATTGGATATATGGGTTTCATTTGATTTGGCTGGTTCCAAAAAAAACCTCACACAATGACACCTGTATTATTGCCTGACGCAAGCGTTTTGTCACACTTTCATCTTTTCCTCACATACTTAAGACAAGAGAGTGATGAATAAGGGGGAATTTCACTCTCACTTATATAGTTTTTTTCAAAATCAATCACATAAGGAGAATATCATGAATATCACATATCATGCCGCACAACGGATGCAACAACGTGCTGTCAAATACTCGACTATTGAATATGTCTTGCATTATGGAAAAGCATATCGCAATAACAGTGCTATTGCTTACTATCTAAGGAAGTGCGATTTACCCGCAAATGATCGCAATAATCCAGAATTGGCGAAATTAGTTGGCACAACCGTTATTGTTAGTGCCATTGATAATGCAATCATCACGGTCTGGAAAGATCCAAAGAACGGTTTAGCCTCTATCAGTCGAAAACCTAAGTATAATAATTACAGCAGAGAGAAAAAGTTCATTAACTCAAAAGCGATTTGGGGTCGTTTCTAATGCCAAAAACGGAGGATTGCATGTCTTTTTTAGCCATAGATTTAGGTCAACATTCAATAAAGTTTGCTAAATCGAGTGAGAATAACGCTCAACCAGAACATTTTGAAATTCTGTTTGAGACTCTAATTGACCCTAATAACCAAATTGTGGCTGTTGGCAATGATGCAATCGACCGCTACCTTAAAAGAGACCTAAACACACCGAGGGGAGTAAGGCTTTTTAAAGAAGATTTGAGAGAAAAAACTGACAAGAAGCAACTCCAGCCTGACCAAATCATGGCCGCTTTTTTTAAAAAAGCCAGGGAGTCTTTCTTCTCTAACGATAGATTTGAA
>CAZTEP010000151.1:1973-4045 GCA_964612325.1 uncultured Anaerolineaceae bacterium | reverse complement strand
AGTTATGGTTTTCATGGTTTTGTTACTAATAAACTCCAAGATCTCATAGATAATGGCAAGCATTTTGATTACGCGATTGCCGTAGGCCCCTTGCCAATGATGCGCGCTATTACCCAGGTCACAAAACCATACAATATTCCAACAACCGTTTCGCTTAACACTATCATGGTTGATGGCACAGGTATGTGTGGCGGTTGCCGCGTTATTGTTGGTGGCAAGGTGCGTTTTACCTGTGTTGAAGGCCCTGAATTTAATGGCCATGAAGTCGATTTTGATACCATAATTTACCGAAACCGAACCTATAATCATGACGAAGATTGTCGTTTGGACGCACAAATACAAAGTTTAAATCATCAGACATCAGAAGATGTTGTCATAAATAAGGCCAATGAGCGTCAAACAATGCCCGAACTTCTAATTGACTATAGAATTCATAATTTTGAAGAAGTCGCGCTCGGTTTTACCGAAGAACAAGCCATTGCCGAAGCTAATCGGTGTCTTGATTGCCGTGTTCCCAAATGTGTTGAAGGCTGTCCTGTTTCTGTAAAAATCCCCGAATTTATTCGTTTGATAAAAAATGGTGACTACTTGGCTGCTGGCCGAAAGATCAAAGAAGACAATTCTTTGCCACGTGTTTGTGGTCGTGTTTGTCCTCAGGCAGACCAATGTGAAGGCTCCTGTGTTCTTGGAAGACGAGGAAAACCAATCGCAATTGGCGCGTTAGAACGCTATGTTTCTGATCATTTAGCCAATCATAATGAAGAAACGTCTTTAACAAAAAAACAAGATACCACGAGTCCTTCCAAAGTAGCTATTGTTGGTTCTGGTCCAGCCAGTCTTAGTTGCGCAGGAGATTTGGCACGCGCCGGGTATCCTGTTACAGTATTTGAAGCTTTTCATGATTTTGGCGGTGTTTTGCGCTATGGTATTCCAGAATTTCGCTTACCGAAGGCAATTGTAAGTAATGAAGTTGAAACATTGGCAAAAATGGGTGTTAATTTTAAATCAAACATTTTGATAGGCGCCACACATACTATAAATGATTTACAGAATGAAATGGGTTATAAGGCTGTTTTCATTGGCTCTGGAGCTGGTTTACCACGTTTTCTCAATATACCAGGCGAATCAATGATTGGTATTTATACCGCCAACGAATTTCTTACAAGAGTCAATCTTATGAAAGCTTATGCTTATCCAAAGGTAGATACTCCAATCCTTAGCATGAATGAGAAAACTGTTGCTGTTTTTGGTGGTGGAAACACAGCGCTGGACTCTGCTCGTGTTTCACTTCGTTTAGGTGCCAAAAAAGTTTACATTATATACAGAAGAAGTGCTGATGAATTGCCTGGTCGTAAAGAAGAAATTGAACATGCCATTGCAGAGGGGGTTGAATTTACTTTCTTACGCAATCCACAAGAATTTTATGGTAATGATCAAGGATGGCTAACCGGTGTAAGGCTTGTAAAAATGGAGCTCGGCGAACCCGATAAAAGTGGACGTCGTAGCACAAAAGCGATTGAAGGCACCGATTATGTGCTCCCCATTGATCGCGCTATTGTGGCAATTGGAAATGGCTCAAACCCAATTATCCAAAAAACAACGCCTGGCCTTGATGTCAACCTTCATGGTCATATTACTGTAGACCCGGAGACAATGCAAAGTTCATTACCAGGTGTTTTTGCGGGTGGTGATATCGTAACCGGTGGAGCAACCGTAATCCTGGCAATGGGTGCAGGAAGAAAAGCGGCTAAAGCAATTATGTCATACCTAAATAAAACTTCTGATTAATTTGGCCAATCAAGATTATTACACAATCAAAATTGTTTGACGCTTACAGAGGTTTGTAGTAAATTTAAGCGGTATTGGCAGTTTGCAATTCTGCTCATCGCTTTATAAGTAAACCCCAAGTAACAACAATAACATAATTAGTATTGAGAGGATGTTTTAGAATGTCAGAACGAATAAAAGGTAAAGTAAAATGGTTTAGCAATGAGAGATGTTATGGATTCATTGCTCCCGATAATGGATCAAATGAAGTTTTTGTTCACTACACCGCTATTATTGCAGAAGGA
>CAZTEP010000151.1:0-1963 GCA_964612325.1 uncultured Anaerolineaceae bacterium | reverse complement strand
TTATTTTTTCAAGTCTGGAAAGGATGGGCACCAGAGAATCAAAAAGTTGAATTTACCATAGTTCAAGGAGAAAGAGGCCCTCAGGCAAAAGATGTGCAAGTGATCCAGTAAGCCTTAAAGGACGAATTTAGGAAAACCCGAGACTGTTTATCTCGGGTTTTCTTAATCATCTTTGATTGACAACATTAATTACGTTTTAAATTTCGCATCCGATCTCGTTTACTATCTCCCATCTCTCTACCTAAACTTGACTGATAGGATTCATAGTCAGACCAATTTCCTAAATAGAGTTTTAGATTGCTCTCATGACCTAATTCAAGAATATGAGTTGAAATTCTGTCGAGAAACCACCGGTCATGGCTAACCACCAATGCTGTACCACAAAACTCTTCAAGAGCGGCTTCTAACGCCCTCAATGTGTTTACATCCAAGTCATTCGTAGGCTCATCAAGAAGTAAGACGTTCGCGCCGCTGCTCAGGGTACGTGCTAAATGAACCCGATTCCGCTCTCCGCCTGAAAGTTCACTAATTAATTTTTGTTGATCTGAACCAGTGAAATTGAATGACGCACAATATGCTCTCGCGTTCATACTCAATTCGCCAAGTTGAATATTATCAGCACCACCCGTAATAGCTTCATATACCGTATCATCCGGATTAAGCTCTCTTGTTTGATCCGCATATGCTAACTTCACGGTTTCACCAAGTCTCACAGAACCTGTATCCGCATTTTCAACATCCGCAATAATCTTTAACAGTGTAGATTTTCCTGAACCATTCGGGCCAATAATCCCAATAATAGCACCTGGCGGAATTGACAAATTGGTATCTTCAAACAAAACACGTTCACCAAATACCTTTGATAAATTCGTTGTTTCAATAACAAGATCTCCCAAACGAGGCCCCGGTGGAATGTATATTTCAAGATCTCGCCGGTGTTGCTCATATTCTTGAGACAACAGCTTTTCATATGCGTTTACCCTCGCCTGGCCTTTTGCTTGCCGAGCCTTGGGAGACATGCGAATCCAATCAAGCTCATGTTGTAACGTACGCTGTCGTTTACTTTCAGTTTTTTCTTCCAATCGTAAACGTTCTTGTTTTTGTTCTAACCAACTTGAGTAGTTACCCTTCCAGGGAATACCATGACCTCGATCAAGCTCCAATATCCATCCAGCCACGTTATCCAAAAAGTACCGATCATGCGTAACGGCAATTACGGTTCCCTTGTAATTTTGCAAATGATGCTCAAGCCATGCGATTGATTCGGGGTCCAAATGGTTTGTCGGCTCATCTAAAAGTAAAATATCCGGTTCTTGAAGCAAGAGACGTGTTAATGCGACCCTGCGACGTTCACCTCCGGATAGAATGCTGATTGGCGTATCCGGTGGAGGGCAATTGAGAGCCCCCATCGCCATTTTTAAGTTACTGTCTAAATTCCAGGCATCATGCTTTTCAAGTTCATCCTGTATTCTCGCCTGTTTATCAATGAGCTTATCGAAATCTGCGTCTGAATCTTCAAAAGCATCATTGACCTGGTCATATTCATCCAATAAATCAACAATGTATTGAACCCCTTCCTTAATGACCTCAATAACTGTTTTATCATTATCCAATTCGGGTTCCTGCTCAAGAAGGCCAACAGTGTAACCTTTTGACATGGCAATTTCACCAAGATAATCATTATCTTTTCCGGCCATAATCCTTAACAAGGTCGATTTACCAGAGCCATTCAATCCCAAGACTCCAATTTTCGCGCCGTAATAAAAACCAAGCGAGATATCTCGCAAAACCTGTTTGTTTGGCGGGTAAATTTTGCCAACCCGCATCATTGAATAAATTACCTGGGTATCATTTGACATAGTAAGACCTCACTATCATCAATTGTAACAAAAAAAGACAAGCTAACCTTGTCTTTTGTCGGGGCGAGCAGATTTGAACTGCCGACCTCTCGGTCCCGAACCGA
>CAZTEP010000150.1:0-4049 GCA_964612325.1 uncultured Anaerolineaceae bacterium | reverse complement strand
TGCCGTCTCTGGTATTAGCACAGGAAACACCCATCACCGCCGCGGAAATCGCAGGATATTGGGTCGGCGATTTTTATAGAGGAGATGGAGAAGGTGACAACCTCATTGAAGGTGCGTTCCACTTAGAGATGAACGAGGATGGCACCGGTATATTTGAAAGTTTCTCCCTTTATAATAATAACATTCCCGTAAATTATTCGAACGGTAACATAAGTGGTTCTCAGGTACAAGAAGGAGAAAGAAGATACCTCGATTATAATCATGAACTAGTTTTCATACCCTATAAGTATTACGTGACGGTTAACTTGACGGTAAGCCGTTATGAGGGTGAAATCATAATGGAAGGAAAATATACATCCGTCAATGTCTTAGATGATGAGGACGGAATACCTTATGAGTGGTCGTTAAAGACGACAAGGAAAGAAGAAACTGTAGCCACAAAAGAGCCTACCGAAGAAGGACCGTTTGGAGAAGATGATATCCCTGTACTGATAGACCCAACTTCAGAGGCAACCCAAACACCCGCACCGACACCCTCACCGACGCCGCGAAGGCGGTGGCCATTCCAGACGGAAGAAACCCCTCAACCATCAATTGTCAGATTTGGCGATCTTTATGGAGAAGTCAACGTACGCCCGAATGACGAAGACGATGACGCTTACATTTTCGCGGAGTTGAGTACACCTTTGCACCATAACGACCGAATCAGAACTTTGACAAGGAGCGGAGCCATCCTTTCCTTTTCCGATATGTCAACTTTCGTCATGAAAGAGGACACAATAATCGTGCTGGACATTGCTAACGAATACGAAAGCAAAATAAAACTGGTTGCGGGAAACGTATGGACTAATTTAAAAAAGATGTGGTCCGATGGCTCTATGGAAATTGAAATGAGCCAAGCCGTCTGCGGAATCAAGGCTACAACCCTAATTATCGAAGAGACTGACAATGTTTCCACGCTGAAAGTCCTTGAAGGAGAGGTGGAATTCACCTCCAAGGCTACTGGAGAGGTGGAATATGTTGGTGGTGGACAGATGATAAGCGCGGATAAAGACGGTCTCGGGGAAATAGAGCCATTTGATATTGAAGAAGAAATGAAGGGTTGGCATGAAACCGCGCGGCAGATCACAGCTGCCGAAATCAATAAGAATTCGGTTATCAGGATCGTCTATGTCATTATCGGTGTCGCGCTTGCTTTGGGCGCAATCATATTGTTGATCATCGTTGTGTCGCGCCGTGTTCGTAACAGGAACCGCTATCCCATTTCATCCACTTTACCATATTATGTTCCTAACCACTGTAACCGCTGTGGTAATTCACTATCGCCTGACAACAAGTTTTGTCCGGCTTGTGGCGCGCCACGGCCAGCGTCATATAATGTCCCCCTGCACTGTAGCCGTTGTGGCAATACATTGTCGCCTGACAGTAAGTTTTGTCCGGCTTGTGGCGCGCCCGTGCAGATAACCGCTTCGAATTCATACAGATAGCCACCGAATAAGCTGATCTTTTATGGATAATTGATGTTGAAAAAAACCTCCGTCAAAAAATATAACAAAAATAAGACCACCATCAATTTCTATATTGATGGCGGTCTTGTGTGGAGATGGCGGGAGTCGAACCCGCGTCCGAAAGATTAGACTCTCGAATATCTACGAGCGTAGTCAGCTAATTGATTTAATCTGAGGTTATCTAACTGACAGAATACACCTTAGACGATCCGCTTAGACCCGAAAGCCCTCTTAGGACCAACCCACGGATTGATGGTCAGCATTCCGGCTTTTATGACATCAACACCACGACCGGCCAGACAAACGATAATGGGTGACGTGACCTCATCTTTTGAGATCAACTACGTTTAGCCACGCTTATGCAGCGAGGGGTAGTGTAGCGTAGGTTGTGCGATTGGCACTTGTTGTTTTGTACTGATTTTACGAGATCGGTACCTCTCGGCTCGCAATTCGGAACCAGCCTCTCCCGTCGAGACCTGGCATCCCCTTGCACAACTATTATACAACATAATTAAAATAAATATCCCCTCAATGAGGGGATATTTATTAGTGTTTTCTTAATTATTGCTTATTCAGCAGGAGCAAGTTGTTCTAACTGCTCATTCAAAATTGCATTTGCAGCTTCATTCAAAGCAGTCATAACAGCTGTTACATCAGTTGTTGGATCTTCGATAATGGTTGCCATAGCTTTGTTCATTTCCTCACGGATAGGATCGTAGCCAGGAACGGCAGGTTCGAATGAACCGTATTTAATCAATTCCCAGGCAGTCTTATATTGAGGATATGTCTCAAAGAAATCTGTCATTTGATTGGCAACACTCTTGCGAACAGGGAAGTATTGGGTTTCTTTTGCCCAGTAAACCTGAACGTCGGGGCTGGTGTAATACTTCAAGAAAATCCAGGCAGCAAGTTCGCGCTCTGGGGTTGATTTGGGGATGCTAACGCTGGCACCATAAATGTTTTGTTTGATTTTACCAGTGTTGGGGACAGGAGCGACGTCCCATTCCATTTCACCAACGCCTTCAGCAATAGCCTGAGGATAATAAATACCTAAGCCTGAGCTTGATGCGACAGTGAAAAGTGATTTACCAGCACCAAATTGGACCTGATCGTTATAGCCATCAACAATACGAACACAGCCGTCTTTCGCTAAGCTTTGAAGGAAAGTCATCGCAGCAATAGATTCCTTGCTATCAAAGATGAATTGATTGGTCTTGGTGTTATAGATATCACCACCAAATGCGAATACCCAGCTGGCCATGTTTGAAGCATCCATGCGCATTGCCATACCGATTGGTTCAGCATCGCCTGTACCACGTGAGAAGGGCTGTTGAACTGCTTTACAAGCCATTTCTTTGAATTCTTCAGGGGACTTTGGAGCAGCTTCGTAACCCATTTCCTTCAGCCAGGAGAGGTTGTAATACATAACTTCCATTGACCGGTTAGGCGCAATACCTAAGCGTTGGTTGTCATACAATGAGTAGACATCTTGAGCAAAAAATGCTTCCATGTAATCATCTTGATCCTTTTTACTAATTCCGTATTTTGGATCATTAATGATGGTGTTCATATCAAAAATGGCATCGGCAAGTTGATACATAGCAACCTGGTTTTGATAACCAACAACGATATCCGGAACGTCTGGTGTATTCAGAACAGTCATCATCTTGGTATAGATTTCTGAGTAGCGACCAGCAACTTCGGCGTGAACAGTGATGCCATATTCGTTGGTTTTGTTAAAATCATCAACGATTTTGTTCAATACAGCTTCGCGGTCTCCACTGTGGTTGTGCCAGAAAGTGATTTCTTTGGCAGGTGTAACACCTGACCAGTCAATCTTTTCTGTCTTGCTTCCTCCGCCACCAAGGCCACAGGCACTCAGGACGAAAGACGCGATGAGCATCATCGCAATTACGACTAATACTTTTCTTCTCATGTTAATTCAGAACCTCCGTTTGAACGTTGAAAATTTTGCAAACAGGCTAAAATTTGCCCGTCTGTTTATTATTATACTCTATCCTTTCAGTCCAGTGGTAGCAATTCCTTGTGTGAATTGCTTTTGAGTAAAGATATAGAGAACGATGATTGGAATCAAACTGATTACTGCACCAGCCATCAACAATTGTGTCTCCGTACCAGCTTCAGAAACAAAATTATATAGACCAACCATCATAGTCCGCCATTTTCGACCAGTTACGATAAGTGGCCACGAAAAGGCGTTCCATGCACCTGTGAAAGTGAATAATATAACTGTCACAATTGGCGCGGTGCTAATAGGTAAAACAATTTGCGTTAAAAATCGCATATGCCCTGCACCATCGATGCGGGCAGCATCCCATAATTCATTGGGTACTTGTTGGAAGAATTGTCTTAATAAGAAGATGCTAAAAGCATTGGCAATAAAAGGTATTGTTAATACCCAAAAAGTGTCATTCCAGTTACCCCATGGGATAATCTGTCCTCGTATCAAAAATAAGTTTGGAATTAGAGTTACTGATTCAGGAACCATCATGGTCGCAAGAAAAATTGTAAAAATAATAT
>CAZTEP010000149.1:0-4064 GCA_964612325.1 uncultured Anaerolineaceae bacterium | reverse complement strand
ATACTCAAGCGTTTAGAAAAAGTCGTTTTTCCTGATGAAGTAGGTCCCGCAATTAAAATAACGCCAACTTTATCGAGACGATCTTGAATTTGATCAGCGATATTCGAGATTTGCATCTCATGCAACGCTTCAGACACCAAGATAACCTCATCGATATGTCCTTTTTGAATGGCATCATTCAACGCGCCAACCGATGGTATACCCAATTTCTTTAACCATTCACCATAGTCCTGAAAAGTTTTCAACAAAGTAGGGTAACGGGTCATAGGCGTAAGCCCCATGGGATTTTGACGCCTTGGAAAATGAAGAATAAAGGCATTATCTACACCTTCAAGAGCAAACCATTTCAGATAGCGTGTTGAAGGCACCATATATCCATGATGATAATCACGAATATCGCCAATGCTGTACAGCACCAAATCAGAACGATTGCGATACTTTAGCAAGCGTACTTTATCATCTTCGCCACTTTTTTTGAAATAAGCCACAGCTTCTTCAAGGGGGACTGTGTCGCGCACAAAAGGTAAATCGGCTTTTACCAACTCTTGCATTTTTGCCTTGAGAGCTTCTAAATCTTTTTCACCGAATTCCGGCACACCGTCAACCTGGCAATAATAACCACCAGACGATACAGAATGATCAATAGTTAACTTGCCTTGTTTAAAACAACGTTTAAAGGCAGCTTCAAGCAAAAAAGTGAGCGAACGGCGATAGATTCGCGCGCCGTCTTCATCGGCCATATTAATAAAACTTCCCTTCGCGTCGCGTTCCAATTTGTAAGTGAGCTCGCGCAAGCTACCATCGATAATAGCGCCAACAATCATTGGCTCATCTTCTTTTTGAACCACTCCAGCAAAAGACTCTAATCTGCCGAAACGTTTTCCAGTGATAACGCGGCCATCATCCAGCGTCAATTCAACGCTATCGCGTTTCTCTTCTGATAAATAATAAAAACTATCTTCCATAAATCTTTACATCCTCCAAAGAATGGCTATTTTAAGCGAATGATAAACACTTCAGCCGCTTCTATATCACGACCAATAGACCATTCCTCAAGTTTTCCACCTTCGCCAAAACGAATACTTTCAAACAAAGTTTCCCCCAGTATGGTTTCAACCTGGTACTCACCATTTAGAGGACTTTCTTTGATAGTAAAAGTGCAATTCTCAATTTTCTCATCTTTTAAATTGGCAATTGTAAACAACACATCATCGCCATCAACCCGCAAAACCGCATACAAAGACCGACAATCCGACGTCACCGGCAAATAATCACCGGTTCTCAGAGGTTTGAACTCATTGCGCAAATTCACCAGTGTGCGATACCAGTTCAAGAGCGAGTCTTGATCTGCCGATTGGAGCTCAACATTCTTTTGCGCCCAGTCATCATTTAAAACCCGCCATGGAAGGTGTGTTGAAAAACCAGCATATTTTTCAGTAGACCATTGCATAGGTTTACGAATGTCCTCATCAGGCTTGGTACCAGTCATGCCAATTTCCTCGCCATAGTAAATATAAGGCGTACCAGGTCCAGTCAGATAAAGAAAAGCTGCCAATTTTTGTGAACTGAGATGATCATCATAACTACTGGCAATTCGATTTTGGTCATGGTTGCTTAGAAAACTGGCAAAATCCCCACCCGGAAAGGCATCAAGCGCCTTTTCAAACGCTTTCGTCGCGCGCCAGGCACTGGGGGAATAGACTGAACCAATCAAATCACCAGCTAAATCAAACATAAAATAGTGTTCCATGCCTTTGCTTGGTTGATTGTAACGTTTAATCATGCTTGTATCAGTCCAGACTTCACCCACCGAATAGGCGCGACTGTTTCTCTTCAGGTAATAAGCATACCAATCCTGATACCAGGCAATGGTTTTAGGTGAATCCTGCAAAATGTAACCATCCTCATAAAGGTAACGAGCCGCATCTACCCTAAAACCATCCACACCCAGGTCCAGCCAAAACTTTGTGGCATCATAAATCGCTTCGCTGACTTTTGGGTTATGATAGTTCAAATCCGGCATCTCGCTCCAAAAAGGCGCATAATACCACTGTCCACCCTTTTGATACCAGGCATTCGCTCCCCATGGACCTGAAGTGTTATTGGGCCTTTTTTCAGACCAGACATACCAATCACGATATTCGCTATCCGGGTCTGAGGCGCTCAAAAACCAAGGATGTTTTGATGAAGTATGATTAATTACGAAATCAATGATGACTCGAATCCCACGTTTATGACATTCTTTGAGCAAGTTTTCAAAATCTTCCAGGGTGCCATAATCAGGATTGACCGCTTTGTAATCGGTTACATCGTAACCATGATAGCTTGGTGAAGGATTTATCGGCATTAGCCAAATTCCCCCGATGCCAAGGTCATCAGTCGTGTTTGGATTACCATCATTTAAATAATCAAGCATTTCAATAATGCCATTAAAATCGCCGATGCCATCGCCATCGCTGTCTTTAAAAGATCTTACAAAAATTTCGTAGAAGACGACATCCTTCCACCATTGTTTTGGGGCTTTGGTCTGGCATGAACTCAGAACCAATGCGAAAACAATCAAAATTAGAACGATTTTCAAACTGTTTTTCATAATAACTTCCTTTGTTTAAAATTATTTTCACGCGGTTTAATCAAACTTTCATTGTCTATGACCGGGTTGTTTACATCATGGCCCACTTGCCATGCTATCATCAAATCAGGGTCCAACGGTTGCAACATCGCTAACTTCTCAGCTTCAGACCCGGATTTCAGCCAATTCCACATCACGTCTTTCGTCAATACGACTGGCATTCGCGAATGCACCGGCCTCACTAAGGCATTGGCTTCGGTGGTGATGATGGTGCAACTGGTCACCCCTGGCAAACCAGGTTCACTCACCAAAGCTGTTGCTTCCCAGTCATCCCATAGACCAGCAAACGCGAAAGCGTCACCTGATTTTAAAGAGAAATAATATGGGATTGAACGCTTTGAACCAGGCTCTTTTTTCCACTCATAAAAACCGTTTGCCAAAATAAGACAACGCTTATTCTTAAAAGAGGCTTTGAAGGAAGACTTTTCGGCGACAGTCTCCGCTCTGGCATTAATCAATTGATTTCCAATCGCTGGGTCTTTTGCCCAAAATGGAACCAATCCCCAACGCATAAAGACAATCTCAGGCTTATCAATAAAAGGTACTGTGGCAATCCATTGTGAAGGCGTTACATTATACCGTTTCTTCCAGTTCTCAGGAACATGGCTGATTCTAAAATCCAACGCCAATTGTTCGGCATCAATGGCCATGGAAAATCTACCACACATAGCCACACCTGTTTTTTAATTGCCTGTTTTCATCAATCACAAGCTACCTCAGAAACAAAAAAAGGCAGCTTAGCTGCCTTTTTTACAACTTTCAGCTTAGTTTGTACGATCAATCAACCAGTTTATCAAAGCCTGAATCTGACCTTCGGTCAATTCTAAATGCGCATGGTTATCGTTAGTGATTAGCTCTCGCCATTCGATTGCTGTTTTGGTTTGCGATAGAACGAAATCGAGCGTATGCTGACTGTCTAAAAGTTCTTTCACCCATGTTTCCATCTTTTCATCGTAATCCGGACTCTCTGGATCAATTGGATACATCAAAGCGCCATCAGCAACCTGGTCTCCAACAGTTTCTAAAGGATAGAGATTAGAAGCGGACTCTTCATCTTTTGTATGATCAGACCCAGTTTGCTGACCTACCATAGGTATAGAAACAAGCGAGTCCTGTGCTGGTTCTTTCTTGCAGGCAGTAAATGCCAAACTAAAACACAGAATCAGTAAAAGGACTAAAGCAACGTTCTTTTTCATTATTAACTCCTTAGATATTGTTCATCTTTGAGCAATTATAACCTCATTGACTATTCTTCGTTAACAATGCAGTTGAAGAAGCTAACAACCCGATCATGCCGGATTATCCGCCACCGCAGTGAAATATTCCGCAGTCAAACCTTCACAGGTTTCGTTGTTCTTCAACTGAATTTTCGAACAGATTAGCGGATAAATCTCACTCGTTTTATCAAGCATTGCTCTCGCGACACGGCGAA
>CAZTEP010000148.1:0-4070 GCA_964612325.1 uncultured Anaerolineaceae bacterium | reverse complement strand
AACTCACCCAGGTGGCTGACGAGAACCTTTTTACAAAGTTCATGGTCGCGCTGGCAGCCAGGTCGGGTGAACTTCTCAACTACCAATCCATCGCCAAAGATTTGTCTGTCAGTAGCGATACAGTAAAACGCTGGGTTTCTGTTCTGGAAAGTTCGCGAATTATCTATCTCTTGCATCCATACGCGAACAACCATCTCAAACGAGCCATCAAAACGCCAAAACTTTACTTCCTTGATACCGGTCTTTTGGCTTATCTAACCATGTGGCTCACGCCGGAAACGCTCTCCAAAGGCGCGGTGAATGGGGCGGTTTTTGAGACTTTTGTTGTCAGTGAAATCATCAAGAGTTTTATTAATGCCGGCATCACACGTCTGCCACTCTATTTTTATCGGGACCGTGACAAACGCGAAATTGACTTGCTTATTGAACTGGGTGACTCGCTTTATCCCATCGAAATTAAACATGGCGCAAATCCCAACGCAAGCATGGCAAAACATTTTAGCGCATTGGATGCAATACTCGGTAAAAAGGTGGAGAATGGCATCATTTTGTGCCGCTATGAACGTAAAATGTGGCTGAAAGAAAATCTGATCGCGCTTCCAGTCGAATACATATAGTAAAACGATGATTAGATAGGCTATAATTTCACTATGCGATACACGCTTTCTCCCGAATGGGACATCGAAGTACCCGACCATTTTCAACATCGCCTGGAAGATGACCACGTTGTTTTTTGGACACGTGGCGTAACCCTGCTGTGCACGATTTTTTCATACTCCGGTGAAAAGGGGCGCGACATCCTTTTGGCTAACCTTCGCGCGCGGGCAGAAGTCAGAGAATTACAGACAATTCAAGACATTCAAGGCGATATTGTTCGATTCGCCTACTTGCAACCCGAAGAAATCCGACCAAGGCATTTTCGTTTGGCAATGCATGCTTTTACCGCCGCGCCATATCGATGTTTGCAGACCTCGTTTTATATTGATGACCCATCGACACTTCAAGATCAACTCAAAATCTGGAATTCTTCACGCTATCATCCGGAAGGCGCATCATCTGATAATTCGATTTAATTTTGAGTAAACAACGACGAAAGGAGACCAATCATCATGACACAAATACAACCTGAAATTGGCTTTATTGGCTTTTTTGACATTCTTGGCTACAGCCAAATTATGCTTAATAACAATATTCACAAGACCGCACAGTTTGTTTCTGACACTTTGATAAATATTCCACAACAATTAATTGGTCGATTGCGGGACTTAGATACAGACATGAATGATGCTGATGGATCATGCAGACGACCCTATGACGCTGAAGAATGGCGTTGTATGCTGGATAAAATCCAGTGGATTATTTTCTCTGATTCGATTTTGATTTCAATGCCAATGAATCCGGATTTAGACACGCTCAGTCAGACCAATCTTTATTTGGCTTTTTCGACGGTTTGCGCGACCTTGCTTAATCAAACTTTTTTAGCGGGTTTTCCGATTCGGGGTGGCATTTCGCTTGGTGAGTTTTTCGTGGAAGACCGCTGTTTTGCCGGCCGACCAATTATCAACGCCTATCGTGTGGCACAAGAGCTTGAAATGTCGGGCTGTGTTTTGGATGAAAGCGCGGATGCTTTTGTGAGCGACTTGCGGCGCGAACTGGTGCAAAATCAACACGTTGAGGCTTTGGCCAGGCTTGACCAAACCACCATTTTATATCTCGCGCCGACCAAACAAGGCGAAGATGAACGCTTTAGAGCCATTAATTGGGTGACGTTGAACAGTCCTGGCTGGCAGCCTTTATGCGACAATGTGCGCGATACCACCATGAGAGCTTTTTTAATGCACAATAAAATCGCGGTTCCCTCGGTGCACGGTAAAATCAATAATACCGAGATGTTTATCCGGCATGTTTTGACGAACTTAGCTGAAAAAGAATAGGAACTCTTGGCTGGCAGAGCCTCAATATGGTGGTTTCTCGTTGAACGCCTCTGAATACAATCAATATAGAAACCCCGTTGTATTAGAGCAACGGGGTTTGTTTTATATTGTGCACAGAAGCGATTTAGGAAGATTAATCACTTTTGCCATGGTTGGTGCGTTGATCTTCAAAACGGATAACCTGGTCAAAGCGCTGTGCCATGTTATCGCTTAGCTGATGGCTAATGAGGAAAACCAATTTGTCAGAAATGCCTGAAATAAGCTCCTCAATAATCAGCTGACTGTTTTGGTCGATATTGGCGAGTGGCTCATCAAGAATCAAAATCGGCGCGTCACGCAAAAGCGCGCGAGTGAGCGCGATTCGGCGTTTTTCACCGCCTGAAAGATTCGTCGCATCTGATTGCAAACGCATATCCAGTCCGCTTTTACTGGCAAACTTATCAAGGTCAACACGTTTTAGCATGTTGATAAGTTCAGAATCGCTTATGTCTTGATAAACCCGCAGATTTTCACGCAGGCTGTCTTCAAAAAAGGTGCTGTCCTGGCGCATGACGGTGATGATTTGCGGAAGATTGCTAATTTCATTAACCGCCATCCCATTAATAGTCACCGTGCCCTGCTGAGTTTCGTAATAGTTCAGCAAAAGACTCATGCTGGTTGATTTGCCAGAACCGTTTGGCCCGGTGAACAAAATGTGTTCTGACGAACTGGCTTTCAGGTTGAAATCAGACAAAATAGGCTTATCGGTAACATAGCTAAAACCGACATTCTCAAATTGCACCTGTAATTTTGTTTCTGGAGAAAGTACCTTATCAGGCATTTGCTTAGGCTGAAAGGCAATGAATTTTTCCAGGTCTTCCCGAACGGGTTTGACAGCTACAAAGTTTTGCATGTAAACCGACAGCGCCAAAATAGGCATGGAAAGCTGGTCAATCATGCCAACGGCAACAAAAAAATCTCCTGCACTAAAGTCGCCTTTCAAAACCAAACTCCCCGCGAAGACAATGATGATGAAGTGTGAAAGGTAAGAAAGGCTACTGGAGACAAGCCAAAAGCGATAGTTCAAAATCTGTCGGCGATAATCCGTAGCGTACACCAAAGTGTTGCTTTCGCGGAATTTGCCAAGAATTTTATTCTCGATGCTGAAGTTTTTGATAAGTTCAAAACCATTGAGCCAGTCTGTAAACTTTGCCAGATGCGCTTCAAAGACCTTCGCGCTTTCCTTCTGCGCTTTTTGTAGTTTATTTTCCACAATTTTTGGTACATACAGGGGTGTGGTGAGCAAAAAGAGCGTGACAAGCGCCAGTCGCCAGTCCAAAATAAAGAGTCCGATGCTAACCGTCAAAGCTTTGATGCTAATCTCGAACATCCAGATGATCGTTTCGATATATTGCTTTTGCACCTTGTCGATTTGATCGGTGTACATGGCAAGGTATTCTCCCTGGGCTTTGTCGCGAAAGTCGGGGTATTTGCGTCTTAAAGTCGCGGTGAAAAAAGCTTCGCGCAAGGATTTAACGCTATTCAGGAAAAACTTGCTGCTGTAGATGTTAAAGCCGTAATATGAGGCAAGCTCCAGCAAAATGAGTGCCAACAGAATCACGCCGGATCGAAACGCTTCGTTTGCCTGGCGTGCCAGCGCGAAATCGAGTACCCTGCCTTTTTCAAACTGCACAAAAACAGCCGTGAGCGATGACACGGTGGTAATGACAATAGCTATGGCGAGAAATCGCCAATGCTTCTTAATAATTTGATTCATGGAAACCTCCTAAACTAATCTTGGGTGTTGTTCAACCAAAGACTTAGCGATAGAAGGTGGTTGTTGCCTTCTATCGGTTTAGAAGGCTAAGCGCAAACGTGCCATTTTATTCTCCGAAAGTGTTTGAACAGGGTTATAGTCTATTGACAGTCACCGTTCAAGAATTTGTCACAATAATCTTTAATGCGCTGGAAGGTTTGCTCGCTCACATAATGTTCAATGCGACAGGCATCCATTTCGGCGGTTTGTTCGTCCACGCCCAGGTGCATCAAAAAACGAGTGAAGGTTTTATGGCGGGCATAAACTGACTCGGCGATTTCTCGGCCTTTCCTGGTGAGTGAGATTTTACTGCCTTCGTCGATGTGTACCAGCTTAAGAGA
>CAZTEP010000147.1:0-4115 GCA_964612325.1 uncultured Anaerolineaceae bacterium | reverse complement strand
CGCTCAAAACGATGAACAGGCGTTTTTCTTTAATCATTGTTTTCATTCTCCATTCTATAAGTTTCAAAGGCGTTTAGCAGTTTTTCCAGGGCAGTGGTGAGATGGTCAATCTCATCCACAGAAAAAGCAGAAAACAGCTTGTTTATCTCAGCAGTTGCCAGGGCATCATGATCAGAAAAGTACTGCCAGGTTTTTGGGGTCAGTTTTACGTTCAAAGCTCTTTTGTCGCTGCTAGATTTTTCAATAAGCACATAGCCCTTGCCCGCCAGCAGGTTCAACATCTTTTTCACATTCTGCCTGCTTGACCCCACAAATTCTGCGATGCTGTTAATCGTTTTTTCCTGCTGTTCCATCTTGGAAATCATCATCAGCAAAAACCACTGGGGAAAAGTGATATCCGTCAACATCAAATCGCCAAACTGCACAATCTTGTTTGAAATCAAGGAAATAAAGCCAATGATATATTCTTCTTTTTCCGTTCTGTTCATCTCAGCATCTCCATAATACGCAACTGGTTGCCTTTATTATATGCAACCAGTTGCGCAATGTCAAGACACACTGGCGCGGATTATTACAGTACGGTACTACAATTAAAATAAGGCACATACAACGAAAAACGCGATAAAATAGGGCTATGAATCATTTGTCTAGCGCGCAGTGGGATTGTTTTATTCGTGATAAAAGCCCGCGCGCGCGCCAGGACCCCGCGTACCGTGCTTTTCTCACACCTTTGATACCCACCGTTGAGCCGGAGCGCGTTTTGGGCGTGCGCATACCGACACTGCGTGCCCTTGCCAGGCGTTTATGGCATGAAGAACAAAACTGGCGCGCGCAGTTCATGGCAGAGTTACCCCACTTTTATTTTGAAGAAAATATGCTACATGCCTTTCTCATTGAGCAGGAAAAAGACTTCCACACCGCTCTCGCCTACACCCAAGCCTTTTTACCTTACATCGACAACTGGGCAACTTGCGACAGTTTTTCGCCACAGGTTTTCAAAAAGAATCCTGAAGCGCTCTACCCCATCGCCATTGCCTGGAGGCAAAGTCCACACGAATACACCGCGCGCTATGGCATTGGTATGCTGATGAAATACTTCTTGGACAAGCATTTTCGGCCCGAAGTCCTGGCGCATGTGGCGTCTATTCAGCGTGAGGAATACTACGTGCGTATGATGGTAGCGTGGTTGTTTACCGAAGCCCTCGCCAAACAGCTTGACGATACCCTTCCCTGTCTTCAAAGCCATCAACTTGAGACCTGGACACACAATAAAGCCATCCAAAAAGCCATCGACTCGTGTCGTATCAGCCCAGCTATCAAAACAGTATTGCGGCCTTTGAGGCGAAAACAATAAGCTGGATTTAAGTGTTAAATCTGTCAAGGCATAATTTAATTGTCAGGGCTAAATAAAAATATCCTAATCGATGGTCATCGTTGTCAGCATAGGTTTTCCATTTAGCTTCTTTCCATAAGTCCCCCATGGGGGATTGCAAGTTGGTGGCTAAGGTTTTGCCTTGCCAGCAGGATGAGGTAGCATAAGTTTCGCACATTTAAAAAGGACATGGTTTTAAACCACCTGGTAAGATTTTATTGGAAATATAAAAACCAAAGGAGATTAAGAACCATGTCAGACAAAATTGTACAGTTAAATGAGAAAGTAATAAAGACTGAATTGAAAGAAGTTGCTGCCATGCTAAAAGCCATTCATGCCCAGGAAGACAAGAAAGCTGTACTGAAGAAGGTTGATGATGTCCTTGAAAAACTGGGAGAGACGAAGCTGCCAAAAAAGTTGAGGATGTTGCTTTAGAAACCCTGAGTTATATGGATTTCCCGAGGGAACATTGGCGACGGATCCGGAACAACAATGCCATGGAAAGGATCAATCGGGAGATCAGAAGACGGACGAGAATCATTGGTGCCTTTTCGGATGGACAATCTGCTCCGATGCTGGTATATGCTAAGCTAAGGCACATTGAGCAATCTGAGTGGGGGCAGAAAACCTACTTGAATATGGAGCATTTGGAGGAGTTATTGCCAGGTGATTTCTAAATGTGCGAAAAATACTTGACACTACCTGAGGACTTCAAAAAAATTCATATCTTTTCCTTTCTGTTCTGATTAAATGATATCACGTCTTGGCCCGCGACCGGCATTTTGACAAAAAACAAGCTCCACTTTTGGCAGAGCTTGATTGATGCTTTTATTGAGTGGTATTTGAAGCGTTCAGTTCCCGGTTGAAGTTTTAGACTTTATCAGCAATTTCTTGCAGGGCCAGGGCCAGGAAGGCGTCTACATCCATCGGACCGGGGTTTTCACCACTGCGGCGGCGCAATGCTACCTGACCGTCTTCCAATTCGCGGTCGCCAATGACGAGCATATAGGGGATTTTTTCCTTCTGCGCGTCGCGGATTTTGGCGTTCATGCGGTCTGAGCGCGCGTCAACCTTAACACGCAAACCAGCTTCTTTGTACTTTTTGGCGACTTCGTCAGCAAATGCCACATGGCGATCGGCGATGGGGATGATGGCAACCTGCATGGGCGCAAGCCAGGCTGGAAAAGCGCCAGCATAGTGTTCAATGAGCACGCCAAAGAAGCGTTCCATGGAACCCAACAACGCGCGGTGTACCATATATGGGCGGTGTTGCTGGCCGTCTTCGCCGATGTAGCTGATGTCGAAGCGTTCGGGTTCGTTGAAGTCGAATTGAATGGTTGAAAGTTGCCATTCGCGTCCGAGAGCGTCTTTGACCTTGATGTCAATCTTCGGGCCATAAAAAGCACCTCCACCAGCATCAATTTCATAGGGAACTTCGAGACGTTTCAGGCTTTCTTCGAGCGCAGCTTCAGCGGCTTGCCATTGTTCGGGTTCGCCAACGCATTTCTCGGGCATGGTGCTCAAATAAGCCTGGAAGTTGGTAAAGCCAAAGGCACGCAGCATTTTAAGACTGAAATCTAAGGTGAAGTCGATTTCGTCAGGCATTTGGTCAGGGCGGCAGAAGTGATGCGCGTCGTCCTGGGTGAAGCCACGCACGCGCAACAGGCCATGCAACACGCCACTGCGCTCATAGCGGTATACAGTTCCTTTTTCGGCGTAGCGCAGAGGCAGGTCGCGGTAGCTGTGGAGCTGGCTTTTGTAAATGCTAAGGTGGAATGGGCAGTTCATGGGTTTCATGTAGTATTCCTGGCCTTCAACCTCGATGGGCGAGTACATGTCGTCTTTGTAAAAGCCGAGGTGACCGCTGGTTTCCCAGAGGGAGGCTTTGCCCATGTGGGGGGTATAAACGAGGTCGTAACCGTTGCGCACGTGTTGTTTGTCCCAGAATTTTTCGATTTGATAGCGAACCATACCACCGTTGGGATGCCACAGGATGAGGCCCTGGCCAACTTCATCGTTGGTGGAGAAGAGGTCGAGTTCCTTGCCGATTTTGCGATGGTCGCGTTTGCGGGCTTCTTCGAGTCGCCAGAGATAATCTTTGAGTTCATCTTTGCTCTCCCATGCCGTGCCATAGATGCGCTGAAGCATGGGGCGGTTTTCGTCGCCACGCCAGTAAGCGCCGGCCACATTGAGCAGTTTGATGGCGTGAGGGTTGATTTGAGAGCTGTTTTCAACGTGTGGGCCACGACACAGGTCGGTGAATTTGCCGGAGGTATAGACGGTGATGGGTACGGCTTGGTCGGTGGGGTTGCCTTCTTCGTCGGTGCCACCCTGTTCAAGGCCTTCAATGAGCTCAAGCTTGTAGGGTTGGTCTTTGAAGAGCTCTTTGGCTTCGGTCGCGCTGAGTTCGCGCATGGCAAAGACTTCCTTCTGCTTGATTAGTTCGCGCATGCGTTTCTCAATGATTTCAAGATCATCGGGAGTCAGGCTGCGGGGCAGGTCAAAGTCGTAATAAAAGCCATTAGCAATGGCAGGGCCAATGGCAACTTTGGCAGTGGGGAACATTTCAACGACCGCTTCAGCCATGATGTGGGCGGCTGAGTGGCGAATGCGATAGAGTTCGGATTGCGCGTATTCTTCTTTTTGTGACATTTTTACCTCCAAGGCGTTTCTCGCCTGTTTAATTGTTTGTGTTAAATAAAAAAGACCATCAGCCCTGGGGCATGAGGTCTCTCACGCGGTT
>CAZTEP010000146.1:0-4121 GCA_964612325.1 uncultured Anaerolineaceae bacterium | reverse complement strand
CAGACGTGTGCTCTTCCGATCTACCCATGCCTGCCGCGCTACCCAAAATGACCGAAAGCTCAGCCCAAAGAATTGATTTGACTTCGTCGTATTTGGCGATTAAGGCTGAGAACAGGCCAGGGATTAAGCCGATGATACCGTTGCCCAAATCCCACCAAATCCAAAAGCCATAACCACTGAGCATGTCGGCGAGGATGTTGCCCACAAAGCCGGTGATAAAGCCAACGATTGGACCGAAGGCGATACCGAAGAACATAGGAATAACAATTGCTGGGCGGATACCAACGTTGCCAGCTCCGGGGATCTGCCAAACGTTAAAAGCCCAGGTTAACACCGCGTAAAGCGCGGCTCCGATGGCGGCATAGACGACCTGTTTGGTCCCAAATGCCCAAATACTCTTTTTCTTGTTAGTTTGTTGTGCCATTAAATAAATCTCCTTTTTATTATGTGATAAATTGGCTGAGCGCTTCAGCGCGCATATACTGGCCAGTCTTTGGCCATAATTCCTGATTTAATTTTAGCAGAGAAGTTGGCAATAAGCGCCATTTTTTAATCATTTCTTCCTCAAATAATACGTCCTGCGGATGCCCATCGGCTACAATTTCGCCACCATAGAGCACAATGACGCGATTGGCATAGATTAAGGCGAGATCAAGGTCATGGGTGATGAATACAATCGCGTCAAAACCGGGCGTTTGCAAAATTGTGTCCATGAAGGATTTATAGTTCCAATAATCCTGCCCGGCGGTAGGTTCGTCCATCATAAGAACTCGTGAGCGCATTGAGAGCACGGAGACGATAAAGACTCGCTTTTGCTGTCCGAAAGAGAGTGCCAGGGGTGGGGTAGAAAGTTCTTCTCCAAGGTTTACGGTTTCTATAGCCCAGTCAACATTTTGCTTAACCTGTTCTTTTGAAAAGCCAAGGTTTTCAGGCCCGTAGGCCAGTTCTTCGCGGACTGAGCTGGCAAATAACATTTGACTTGGACTTTGAAAAACGTAACCAATCGTTTTTGCCGAGGTGGCAACAGTCGATTTTTTAGAGTCAACGCCTTCAAGCAAGACTTTGCCGCTGGTGGGTTTGAGCAAACCCAGGGCATGTTTTACCATGGTGGTCTTTCCCGAGCCGTTATGCCCGAGGATGGCAATGACTTCGCCGGAACGAACATCCAGATTTATACCATGCAGCACTTCGGGAGTGTCTTCCTTGTATTGAAAACGAACATTCTGGAACGAAAGCAAGGGTTCGGAATCCTTGTCAAGTTCGGGGACGGTAGGCTTGAAGACAGGATGCACCTTGCCTTTGGCGCGTCTAGCAATCACTTCAGCGGGTAATTTAATGCGGCTGTAATCCACTGTTTCCATCAGCCCGGCAACATCGCCGTAGTAGTTAATCTCACCGTCTTCCATGTAGAGAACTTTTTCAGGTTTGATAGCCAAGACGTCATCAACACGGTGCTCAACAATCATGATTGAAAGACCTTCATCTGCCAGCTCACGAAAAGCAATCAAGGCTTCGTGGGCGGACGCGGGGTCAAGGCTGGCGAGCGGTTCGTCAAGTAAAAGGATGTCAGGTTCTATGGCGAGAACGCCTGCCAGGGCGACTTTTTGTTTCTCGCCGCCAGAGGTGAAGAAGGTTTCTTTGTCTTTTAAATAGGATATGTGTAATCTTTCAAGCGCTTTGTGCGCGATAGGAAGCATCTCTTTGCGTGGCATTCCCATCGATTCAAGCCCAAAGCAGACTTCGTTCAAAACATAAGTGCCTAATATTTGTCGTTCCGGGTCTTGAAGCAGGGTGCCGATGTGTCTTGAGATTTGTGATAGTTTCATGCCTTTTATGGATTGACCATGAACCAGAATCTCGCCGGTCATTTCACCATTGTAGGAATGCGGAATGAGTCCATTGATGCAGCGCATCAATGTGGTTTTGCCACAACCTGAAGAGCCGGCTAAAAGCATGATTTGGCCAGGTTCAAGCGATAAATTAATGTTGCGTATAGCGCAGGAGTCGCGCGTGTGATACCGAAAGCTGAGGTCTTTGACAACCAGTGGCAAGGGTTTCGGTTCACTCATCAAAGAAGACCTCCACTGGATCATCAAGCTGAATGCCAAAGGTTCTTGCGGCACTACCGTTGACGACGGCAATTTCAACGAAGCCTTCACTGTCGGTTACCGCCACCAGGTCTCCAGGCGAGCGGTGTCCGTAGGATGGAATAATGCCATGGATGCTTTGGCCGGCGATTTTGAGACTTGTTTTGGCAAGATCGGGGATTTGTGAAACTCGCAAGTTGGTTGAGCAATTGCCAAAAACGTCAATTACTACGATGTTTGCGAGATAACCGTGAGCGGTTTTTTGCGGTTTAGGCAGGGGCGTGCGAATGGGGTCATGAATGACCGTTCCGAGTTTGGTGATGGGTACACCAGCTGCCAGGTGGGCACCAACCGGCGCGAAAATATCCCTGCCATGGAATGTGGTATAGACTGTATCAAGCCAGTACTCGGGATTGTCCAGGTGGACGATGGTGATTTCTTCCCCGGCGGCTTCAGCGTCTTCAAGCATGGGCGTTATAAAGCCATTATCCGGTATCACAAAGTATTGATCACCTAATTTCGCGGCGATGGGTCTTCGCGCGGTGCCTACACCGGGGTCAACCACAGCGACATGCACTGAGCCAGCAGGAAAGTAAGGCACAGCACGCCAAAGCGCGATTGAACCCGTGCGCACGTCTTGAGCGGGAATTTCGTGGGTGATATCAACGATTTTGACCTCAGGCGCGATGCCATAAATGACACCTTTCATCGTGCCTGTAAAGCCGTTTAGGTTACCAAAATCAGTTGTAATGGATAGGACCGTCATATAAATAGTTTACATTGAGAATGCTAAAACGGCAAGGTTTTAGGTGAGTTATCCCTAAAATTGCTACGGTTTGTGGTCTGTTATTTGTGTAAAAAAGTTGTGTTCATTTAATGCTATTTACTGTTTTGCTATTATCACTTTGCCGATGTTCATCTTTTGTCGCCAGGAGGGCGCTTCGCCGTCATCGGCCCAGTATTCATCCAGGGCGATGATTTTTCCGTCTTTCAGTTCGGCAATGCTGGTGACATGAAATGACCTTAAAACATCTTTGGGGTAAACCTTGACGACCGCGATAATCAGATTTTCGCATTTTATGACACGTTCAATCGTTCCATCCCAGTCGCCGGGGTAATCACAATTCGCGCGAATATATTCATCGACGGTGAATTCTTCGTTTGTGCAATGCCAGCGAATACGCGCGTCTTCGCAGAAATATGCCGGGAGTTTCTCACGGTTTTGTGCCAGGACCTCTTTCCAAAAAATGTTTATATCAATCATGCTAAAAACCTTTTTATTGTTGTAAATATACTATTTGATGATAAAAGCTGCATCATTGATGTTCGTAACACTATTGTGAACACACTGTTATCGAGACTTTTCCGGTTTCCGAAATAAGTTGTCACTGTGATTAATAACCATGGTCAACATGTTGCCATTCACCGCCATTTGTTCTTACTAAAATCCAATTCCAATAGTGATATGAACTGTTAGGGTTCAAGGAACCGTCTCCGCCTGATTCATCAACATCAAAGGAAGATAATAAAACAATGACTTCGTCTGCATCATTTCTGTCTGCCCAATCCTGATAACCCTGGGAGATGTCATCGCCAGCGTAATAGATTTCTTTTAGCGTGCATCCTGACCAATTTTTGTCAAATTCTTTTATGATTGTTTCAATGGCGGACATGATTTCATCAGATGTGTATATCTCGGAATCCACATCAATAATATTGACGTTTCTCACATTGCCACCGCATGTACTTAAACTAAAAAGTACGGTTGCAAATATCAGAAAAATAGTCGCTTTCTTCATGTTTCTTTCTCCATAACATGGTCGTTTATACTGAATTGGTTTGTTGTTATCAATTTTACATCTCTTATATATCATATCGTACCACTGTTTCTATAAGTCAAAATCAGTGGGATTGCATTTAAATTGTTCTATGAGAAAAAAACAGAATCAAAAAGACGCGCGGATGTCGCTTATACATTCCGCGCGGCTTACTTATTTATTTATACAAGCTTAGATAAACAGGTTCATGTTGGAG
>CAZTEP010000145.1:0-4129 GCA_964612325.1 uncultured Anaerolineaceae bacterium | reverse complement strand
GAGCCTGGGGGTGGCTGTTTTATGCCTTTTACACAAATAAGATGCAATTGCCCTGTACAGCATCGTGTAAACAAGTCAGTACCTCAGTATTAATCAGTTATTAAAATAGTCTAAAAAGTTTCAGGCTATCTCGTTTTAGAATATTAAAACAAGAATTTCGGTTTTGGTTGGAGATAATAAGATCTTTTAAGCAAATTTAGACGAATTTTCGCAAAACGCTTGACCAATTTGAAAAAGTCAAGTATATTAATGCCTCACGCCCCTATGGTCTAGTGGTTAGGACGCAGCCCTTTCAAGGCTAAATCCCGGGTTCGAGTCCCGGTAGGGGCATCATCTTCCAGATATCAGCAATGCTGATATCTTTTTTTAATTTCATCTGTCAATAATGAATAAAGACCATTCGAAATTAATCTTTTTATTTTCCTTTTAACGCTATAATCAAGACATGGATCTCCAAGACCCTCGTTCACGACCAAAGAAACTGACCGGCTTTCCGTTATTACGTTTCATTATCGTGCTTTTGGCATTATGTGTATTTTGCGGTCTTTGTTCATTAAGTCAACGAAAGTCTACAATCCGTAATCAAGGTTTGAACCTCGACACCTCACAAGACCAAGTAAACCAAACTGAAGCTAACACCATCTTAGCAAATTTAACACACACACATGAAATTACACGCTCCGCCACCCATACACCAACGGTTTTGGTAAGTTCTACTTTTACCTTAGAAGCCTCTGCCACTAATATATCGACAAAAACAAAAACTCCCACTCTAACCAAAACACCCACCAACACCCCCCAACCGACTAATACAGCCATCCCGCCAACAGCGACTGAAACTGTCACAGGCTGTCCCACCGGGTGTTTTGAATCCAAGCCAGGATGTGTAATTAAAGGAAACATCTCCACCAAAACCGGAGAAAAAATCTACCATATGCCCTATCAACGTTATTATTCAAACACAGTCATCAGCCCGGAATATGGTGAGCGCTGGTTCTGTACCGAAGAAGAAGCCATTGCCAATGGCTGGCGCAAGTCCAAACAGTAAGCTTCTGTCAGGTCAAAATCAGCCTTATCACAATCAACAATTACAAAGGAACAAATCATGTTAGGTGCTATTATCGGAGACATTGTAGGTTCAAGATTTGAATTCGACAATCATCGCAGCAAGTTTTTCGAGTTTTTCTCAGCAGAGTCTTATTTTACAGACGACACCGTCATGACACTCGCAATCGCTAAAGCAATCATGATAACCTGGAAACAGCTCATTGATGAAGAAAACACAGATGAAATATATGCAAGATCCCCTCTCGACCACCCTGATTTTTATGATGTTTTAGCACAAAATACAATCAAATCAATGCAAACTTTTGGGCACGAGTACCCCAATATGTCCTACGGGATGAATTTCCGAACGTGGATTTTTGCTGATAATCCTCAACCGTACAATAGTTTTGGGAATGGTTCGGCAATGCGCGTTAGTCCTGTGGCTTATATCGCTCGCGGAGAAAAAGAGCTGCTAAAACTTGCAGAAACTGTAACCGCTGTCACGCATAATCATCCAGAAGGAATCAAAGGCGCACAAGCAACGGCGATAGCCATCTATAAAGCACTTCGTGATGAGCCAATTGACGAAATCAACTCTTTTATTACTCAAAATTACTATCCTCTTGATTTCACCCTCGACGAAATCAGATCAACCTATCAGTTTAATGAGACTTGCCAGGGCACAGTTCCACAAGCTCTACAATCCTTTTTTGAATCTGATTCTTTTGAAGATACCATTCGCACAGCTGTTTCAATCGGTGGTGACTCAGACACTTTAGCTGCTATCACCGGCTCAATTGCTGAAGCTTATTATTCAATTCCACCAAAGCTGGCAAATAAAGCACTCAGCTATTTGGATGAAAAACTTTTAGGCATTTATAACGAATGGCTCACGTTTCTGTTAACTGATATAAAAATCGGGCTTGTTTTAACCAGCCATTTTAAGAAACAAAACTTATTTTTTAGTTTACTTCCTGTTGAAAAAACTGGCCTTAAACACGTTATGATATCCAGTGATATTTTTTACCATGCCACAGATGATAATGTAGGTCGTCTTCATGAATCTTTTGTTTTAGATGATGAAGAGAGCACCATTATGATGGTCAAAGAAGGCTGGGAAAACATTGAATATATACAGCAGATACGCGTTACGAAGAATTTGGATCCAATCATCTTGGGCTTTGAAAAGTTGCTCTCTTCTCCAAACTGGATAGATCGGCCAATTCCTCCATTCCGTTTTTTTCAACCTTATTTCCAAATTTCTGCTTCATATGAAAATAATAAAATCATCACTCATCAGTGTTACTTCAATCGTACTGAGTTGCCAATGCGTGAGTGGTATGAACTCGTTTCACTCATCAGAAACTTTCTAAGGGAAGTGACTTCTTTTGGGATTCTTAGCGATATTCACCTTGTAAGGGGCATTAAACCCGGTGAAATTAAACTCTGTCACGTCGTTTTTCAGGAAGGTGGCAGCGAATATCAATATCAAACAACAGATCCAAAGATTACACCTGGACACTATGTGCTTGTTCCAGTCGGTGAGGATAATCAAGAAAGAGTCGCGGAGGTCAATGTTATCGAATTTATTGAATATGGCAAAGAACCACCATATCCGCTTGAGCTTACCAAACACATTATCCGGCGTGTCTTTAAAGATGAAGTTGATCAGCTCAGAGCTCGAGAGGAATCAGATGTCCATGAACAATCTGATTCAAGCGTAAAAGACCCAAAACCTCATAAACTGGATGATTCACCAAGCTAAAACAGATCTTAATTAAAAAGAGCTAGCCATATAAAACCAGCTCTCTTTTGTCATGTTAAATCGATCTGAAGCGCGTCTGATAATACTGAAAATGTTTTTCAGTAATCAACATAATTAAATTAATAAGATTTCATGTAAATTAATGAAAGATAAATCAACTCAACTTTTACTAAATAAACAGATTAGAGCCGTTTATTTTTATAAAAGCTGGGATGAAGATCTTTTTAATCGCTATCTATATATAAAGATATTCACCACGTAAATTATGACAATTTTTGAATTCCTAACGATCTTAAATAAGAGTACGTTTCATCGTAGAAACTTTTCTTGCGTGTATGATCAGTTTTCGATCCGTACGGGATAAAAATTACCATCCCTTGACGAGCACGTGTCAAAAGCACACGATATGCGTTCTTTAGATACAATTTTCTATTCTCATCATTTATTTTTGTCCACTTAGAGCCAAGAAACCTGTTATATGTCCATTGACCTCCATAAAATCTGAAATCCGCATCCCATGCCACAATCGAATAATCAATTTCTAAACCCTGAATATCAAACTCAGTAACTACATCTTCCAAGGCATATGAAGAACGTACATCATCTTTTCCATTAAGGAACCAATTAGCTACATCTATTTCATTCTTCACAAAGATCCCATCGGGTTTCAGACGCAATCCCCCACTACTTGCCAAAAGCCCAAAGCGAGTTGTTCCCTGAGACATTTCCCGTACCCAATTCTTTGCAGTTTCTAATTCTCGCGTAATAACGATAGGATATTTCTTTTCTATCTTACTGAAAATAGATTTTGCTTCCTCATACTCAACATCAAGTAGCGCTTTCACAAAAGCTGATAACTCTTCAGCACGAAAAGATCGAATTGAAGTCGAAAGATGAAGTTTTTCATGTTCATAAACATTTAAGTCCTGTATGAATTTTTTCCAATCTCGTCCTCGTGTATATTCCTCATCATTTATCTGTGGCGTTACGTGAACATCCCAATGAGAGAATGACCTATGTAATGAATCGAACCATTCAGGCAACCCTGCCTCTCCTGTATTTATTTCTTGGCCACCACCGACTAGACAAATAATTACCGCCCATCCATTTAATCTATTCATAGTACTAATAAGGAATTCAGGTTCGCTATAAGGAAAGTTTAGAACACCTTTTTTAACACTCATAAAATAGGTTATTTATCTCTCATCATACTATTTCAACCCCTAATATCAGAACAATAAGCTTCAATCCGTAGTAAAGACCTTATTAAAATAATTAGGAGACATCTATGAAGTTATTCAAGCTAAGCACATTATT
>CAZTEP010000144.1:0-4153 GCA_964612325.1 uncultured Anaerolineaceae bacterium | reverse complement strand
CGTCAGCCACAATGGACGCGGTGGGAGATTCTTCAATTACATGTTCTGAATAAATCAACTCAGCTGCTGGGCTTGAGGCATAAGAAACGACCATCGGCTGAGGGCCTTTACCCGATGACCCTGAAAATTGCGTGTAATAAGCGGTTTCCCAGTCAGAAACAATCACCAATTCATTGTTTTTCATTGCATTCCACCAATCCAACCAAAACTCTTCGCCAAAGTGCGCGATGGTCGCCATCATAAATGCCATGCCTGGTGATGAGGTGCTGGGATTTTCAACAACCAGGAGATTTTTATAAGCAGGATCAGTTAGATCTTCGAGAGAATTGGGGAGCGCCAATGCCTTGTCAGCGAACCAGGCTTTATCATAGTTGATACATACATCACCATAATCGATTGGCACAACAGCGTTTGTCGGATCAAGCTTAAAACTGTCGTCAATATAGGTTAGTGCCGGCGCGTTATAAGGCTCAAAAATATCATTTTCCAAAGCGCGTGATAAAAAGGTATTGTCAAGACCATAAAATACATCAGCTTCAACCGCGCCAATGCTACTGGTCAAAATAAGGCGATTAAGCGCGCTCCCTGTATCGCCCCCTTTGATAATCATCACTTTCACATTGTTTTCAGCCTCAAACTTTGCCAGCAACTCAGCTGTAATATCAAATGAATCGTGAGTCAAGACATGAAGCACACGTGGTTCAGAAGAACTGTGTGGATCTTCAATCACTTTCGGCACACAAGCTGATAAAAGTAATGTGAGCAGAATGGTCAACAAAAAAAGTTTGCTTTTCAAATTTTTCCTTTTCAACTGTTTCTTATTTAATTTTTCTGGTATGGATTAACAAGAGCTCACCGTGACTGATACATACCGAAACTGAATCTGCCAAAGCTTCGTTGCTAAGGCCACGGGTACCACCAAAATAAAGTATCTCCCCGCGCAAGGGATAACTAAGGTTAACCGTCTCACTAACGGTTACATCATTGCGCCAGGGTATCAGTGAAATGATATCTCCGGGTTCTGTATCTATATGTATATCGTCTTTGACATAAAAGACGCGACACAAGCCATCATCAAAAAAGACATCTACATCATCGTTTAGCGCATGTGCCAGGCTGAAAAGACCCAAACCACCCAAGGCATGATCTATTCGCCCACCCAAAGCGAAGGCAATAACAATAGTTTGAAATCCCCGTTTGATAGCTTCGCGCAACGCTAATTCAAGGTCGGTGTAATCCTTACGGGGGTCAAAACGCAAAATGTTGGTTCCTTTTCGCGTTAGCTCATCTATTCGTGTTGGTTGAATCGAATCAAAATCACCAATGAGAAGGTCTGGCTCCAAACCCAAAGCATCCATATAGCGCAGTCCGCCATCAACAGCGATTAAGTAATCATTTGGCGTTAAAGCCAATAGGTCTGGCCTTTCAGCCTCACCGTTACAAAACAAAATGGCTCTACTCTCTCTTTTCATAACAAAACACCCTCGCCGTGGAGGGTGTTTTATTTTGCGTTTTCCATCCCTCCGCCGGCATTATCCGGATCAGGTTTGCGGGTCGGACCTAACATCCCTCTCAGCCTTTGCAGGCTCCCCGTGTAACAACTTTATAATAACACAGCCGAAGCTGATTTCAAAATGTTCTTAGCTCATTAAGCTATTCCACAAGCCAGTTAATAACTGTGCCATCATAACTCGCGCTTACCAGAACAGTTCCATCCGCGCTCAATCGCAAGAGAATGACTGTGTCTTGATGACCGTATAAAGTTAGATGAGATGTGCTGTCATCAATTGAATAAAGCTCAATTTCACTGCCCTTGGGCACCCAGAAAGCTTTGCTGTCAGGGGTGAATTCAAGAGAGCGTTTTGTAGTGTAGCCGACTTCAATTTTTCGAATCAAATTTCCGGTTTCAGGATCCCAAAGCAAGACATAACTATCACCTCCAGCACTGCCTAACATGGTACCATCAGGTGTGAAGTTGACCGCGTAAACCCAATATTCATGACCTTCAAGAACATGCTTTAGTTCACCGGTGTTGGCATCCCAAATACGAACAGTCTTGTCATCTCCACCGCTGGCAATCCATTTCCCATCAGGTGAAAAAGCGACTGCGCGCACATAGTCCGTATGACCTTCAAGCGTGAAGAGCAATTCATAACTGTTATAGTCCCAGACTTTAACCGTTTTATCATCACTTGCCGTGGCAATTTTGCTCTCATCGGGTGAGATAGCGACTTGTCTAATCCAGTCATCATGCGCATCAAAATAAGAGAGTTCCTCACCAGTTTCAGCATCCCGGAAATTAACATATCCATAGAAAGTTCCACCTATCAAAATAGTTCCGTCTTTGTTAAACACAGGCGCAAGGATTTGATCATAACTCTCATCCACTTGATTGACATAATAATCCCCCTCTTTACCGACAATTGTCGTCACATCATTTCCATCAAGCCAAAAATATTTTGAACCATCTGGTGACACAGCTAAGGAGTAGAAGTCGTCATTGTAAAAATCCAAAATCGTTTTTTGTTCAGCAGAATCATAGTCCCAAAGTACAACTCTTCCATAGATGTCGTCGAATCCAAGCACTTTGCTACCATTCTCATCTAACTTAATCGAGTCAAATACTGTTTCTCCACCAACGAAGACTTTTTCTTCAACATCAGTTTTGAAATTCCACAAAACAATTTCCTTCGAGTTACAGCTAAAGAACACGCTGGTATTATCATGGGAAAAAGTGATTCCGTAACAATAGCTGTCTGGTATCACATGTTCGGATATTTTTGTGCCAGAATTCGCGGCAAAAACAGCTACCATGCCATCGTCACTGGCTGTTCCAATCATGGTGCTATCAGGTGACCAATCCAAATTATTAATGTAATCGCTGTGAGCAGAAACGGTATTTTTAAGCTCTCCTGTTGCGACATCCCAAATCTTCAATTCACCATCGCTGTTACCTGTAGCCAGCATTTTACCATCAGGAGCAAGACCTAGCGAATAATAATAATCTTCATCTACAATTGTATGAGAATAAGTATAGCCATCTCCGGAACGTTCATAGATGAGAACTTCGTTATAGTAATCAGATGCTAAAACAGAACCATCTTCAGAAAGCATAATCTTATATCCAATGGAATCTTCAGCAAACACACCGATGTAATCAAAGGTATCCGCGCTGTATATCTCGATACCGTCATACACCGAAACAAGCAAAAGTCCCTCGGGTAAAAACGCAAGATCATAAACCTTTCCGTTCTCTGGTATGTAGTAAAGATACTCTCCAGAGTCAGCATCAAAGATGTCAACACCCAAAGTTGTTCCGACGGCAATATATTTCCCATCAGCTGAAAGCGCGATAGCTTCGCTCATTCCGTCGCCAAATTGATAGTATCCCTTCACACGATCCGCATTTTCAAGGCTAATCACCTCAGAAACAGCAGGAAAGTCGCCACCTGGATCAAGGTCATCTTCATGGTCTTCTTTTTCAGCTCCTATGGTTGGGGTTTCAGTTGGAACACTTTCGGTTGGTTTTGGCAATATATCGTCGATTTCTGGAGTTACTTCTCCGCCAGCGGTAAGGGTAGAAATAATGCTACCACTTTGATCTTCAAGGACCTCTTTGGTTTTGTTGATGATAGGCCGGAAAACAGCAAAGTACAAAACCACACAAATAATGACCAAACCACCTAAGATACCCAAAATAATCCAAAGTGCTTTGTTGGATTTTTTCGGTTTTCCTGGCATTTGTGCGGGGGTTGGAGGTGTATAGCTATATTGTTGCGGTGCCTGACCAAATTGTTGCGGCGGTTGGCTGTATTGCTGTGACGGTTGCGCAGCCTGTTGAGGGGGATAGGCAGTATAGCTTTTATACTCCCCCTGTGCGGGAGGTGTAAAGCTCTGTTGGCTTGTTTGTGTTGTCGAAGCAAAGGTTTGCTCAGGTTGAACAGCCTGAACATACTCACCGCTCACAGCACTGGTTTCATCAGATTTTATCTGATTGAGGGTCTCTTCTTGAATAGGCTCAGGTGGGGTATCCTGGCTAAGTACCGTTCCACAACTCATGCAAAACTTACTTCCAGGATTATTTTGAGTACTGCAATTAGGACAAATCATTTTTTCCTCCAAATAACTTACTCCAACTAAAAGGAAGTTGGTG
>CAZTEP010000143.1:0-4176 GCA_964612325.1 uncultured Anaerolineaceae bacterium | reverse complement strand
GGGTCAACTCAGTGGGGTTGTTGAACCGATTTCAGCGATGCTTGGCGCGGCTTTGGTACTCTCGATGCGAAGTTTGTTGCCTTACGCGCTGGCTTTCGCGGCTGGCGCGATGATTTATGTTGTGGCGGAGGAGTTAATACCGGAGGCAAAACGTGAGGCGAACCGTCACAGCGATATCCCGACGATTGGGGTTATGCTTGGTTTCGCGGTGATGATGCTTTTGGATTTGGCTTTAGGTTAGTCTGATTTTTGGTGGCTATTGTTTTTGCCAGATTTGGTAAAGGCCTAAATTGCCTTCTTTACCGTCACTATAAAATGTCTCTTTCAGGATTAAGCCTGCGGTTTCGCCCAGGCTTTTTAGTTTTTGGGCTGTGAATTGGTGCACATAGCGCAGGTTTTGAGTTTCGGATTGATCATCAGCGCGCCAGTCGAGCAGTAAATCGCCATCAGATAGTTCGTCTGGGGCGATGTTGAGCAATTGCCAGTTTTGAAGCCGTTTTACGAACCGGGGACTGTTTAGCGGTTGCCAGCAACTGAGAATGAATATGCCGTTTGTCTCTAAAAAACGGTTCACTTGAATAAAAAATTCTTGTTGTGAGCTGAGACCAGGGATATGGTGAAGCGTGGCATACGAGACGATAATTTCAAATCGTGGGGTCTTGGAAGGCATTTGCCAAGGCGTTTGGCCAAGGTCTACAGCGTGAAAGAAATATCGGCATGTTTCTTCATTTTCGGATTGAAGGCTAACTATTGCGTCATCGATCAGGCTTAAACTGTTATCCACTCCCAAATAATGCCCCATGAAGCCGGCTTTATTGAGGGCAAGGGCTAAATTGCCATTGCCGCACCCCAGGTCCAAAATGTTGCCTGCTCTCATTAATAGGGGGAGTAAACGACGCACGCCGGGTTGGATGGCATAACGGGTTGAGGAAAAGCTTTTGGCGTTTTCTTCGTAAAACTGGCGGTTGAGCTCAATGAGTTTACGAGCTGTTAGGGCGGACATCTTAGGCATAGCTTGATTGTACTCTAAGGCTATGATTACAGTGGATAGAAATTCACCCCTTAAACGGGTACAATTTTGACATGATTAATGATGATGAAAGAAAAGCCTGGCGCAAAAAGCGCAACTATACGGATGATGAATTGGCATTGGCACGTAAGGTGCTGGAGGCCATATTAGAAGGTGTGGAATTAAAAAATGCCTTGCGCATGTATCCTTTGCCGGGTGGAGCTGGTTTTCTTGCCAAACACGCTTTGGTAGCAGCCTATCGGCGTTTGGTTGATCAGGAAATTTGGGAAGAAGACCCTGTTTTGCTGGCAAAAATCCGCATGAAACCAATCCGTACCCTTTCTGGTGTAACGACCATCACGGTATTGACAAAACCGCATCCGTGTCCGGGGAAATGTGTTTTTTGCCCGACTATTGTCGGCATGCCACAAAGTTATTTGCCTGATGAACCGGGTGCCAGACGCGGTGTTGAAAATGAGTTTGACCCTTATCGTCAGGTGGCCTCGCGCCTAAAAGCTTTACATGATGTTGGTCATCCAACTGAGAAGATAGAATTGCTCATTTTAGGGGGAAGTTGGTCAGCTTACCCGAAGGACTACCGCGAATGGTTTTTGAGACGTTGTTTTGAGGCGATAAACGGTGAAAACCCATTGGATGATCAGGGCGATGTTTCACTGTATGAGGTTCAAGCGCGCAACGTGAGTGCTGAAAAACGGAATGTTGGTCTGGTGATTGAGACACGTCCCGATTTGATTAACAAAGATGAGTTGAAACTCTTGCGAAAACAAGGCGTGACTAAAATTCAGATTGGCATTCAAAGCATGAATGACACCATTTTAGTAAAAAACAAACGTGGCCATGACAGCGCGACGACTTTAAAAGCGACTGCCTTATTGCGCGAGGCCGGGTTTAAGATTACCGCACACTGGATGCCAAATTTGTTGGGGTCAACGGTGGAACTTGACAAAGAGGACTTTAAACGATTGTGGGAATCGAATGGGGTCAATCCTGATGAGTTGAAGATTTATCCTTGCCAGTTGTTGGATAGCGCGCCACTTTATGGGATTTGGCAGAATGGTGACTATGAGCCTTATGACGAGGCGACATTGTTAAATCTTTTGGCGGATATCAAAACAACGGTTCCACGCTACTGCCGGATTAATCGGGTTATTCGCGATATTCCAAGTACAAACGTGATTGAAGGATCGCGGAATACCAGTATGCGCCAGGATGTGGCCTTGGAGATGGTGCGGCGTGGCAAAAAATGCTCTTGCGTGAGGTGCCGGGAAATCCGAGAGCAAAGAATGGACCCGGGTGAGCTGGTCTATGATGATTTTAGTTATCAGGCTGCTGGCGCTGAGGAACATTTCTTGTCTTTCAATACCGCTGATGATAAATTAGCTGGTTTTTTGAGACTTTCATTGCCGAATGAGAGGAACGCGTTAGGCATTGACGATCTTGATGGCGCAGCAATTATTCGTGAAGTGCATGTTTATGGTCAATCGCTTGAAGTGGGAACAGAAGTTGAGGGCATTGCGCAACATGCTGGCATTGGAAAAACTTTGATTGCTCATTCTGAACGGATAGCCAAAGAAAACGGTTATCAAAAGCTTGCAGTTATTGCAGCTGTGGGAACACGTGAGTATTATACTAACCGAGGTTTTGAATTGGGTGAATTATATATGGTGAAGAAGCTTTAAATGAGCGCCTCAATTAAGAAAAAAACAGCCTTCTTATTTAAAAAGGCTGCTTTTTAAGAAATTAGTTTTTTTTCCTTAACCTTTGTGAGGAATAAACGGCAAGAGCCGTTGGGCAAATTCAGCGACGCTGACAGTTTGTAACCAAACCCGTCCAGGGCCTTCGAGAACACTCAGGAAGAGGCCTTCACCACCGAAGAGAATGTTTTTGAAGCCTTTAACGGTTTCAACAGTATACTTGACTGAACTTTCAAAGAGAGCAATATTGCCAGAATCAACTTTGAGGCGTTCACCAGGTTGTAGATAGCGTTCGACAATGTGACCATCAAGCTCTAAGAAGGCGAGGCCTCGACCGCTGAGTTTCTGAAGAATGAAACCTTCGCCACCAAAGAAACCTGCTCCAGCACGGGTGAAGTGAGTGCTTAGCTCTACACCGGGCGTGGCGCATAAGAAAGCGTTTTTCTGAGCGATGTATTCTCTGGAGCCATCAAGTTCTACATCTAAAATGTGTCCAGGGAAGGAGGAAGCTAAGGTGATTTCAGAGTTGGGTTGTTGGGCGGTGTAAGTGACCATGAATAATGATTCACCAGTGAACATACGACCGATGCTTTTTCCCAGGCCTCCGCGCATGTTGGTTTCCATAGTGAAACTATCGGTCATCCAGGTCATTCCACCAGATTGTGTGTAGATGCTTTCACCAGGATCTAAGATAAGACTAACAGCTGGTAATTTGTCGCCAATGATTGTGTATCTCATAAAAAACTCCTTTTGTTTTATTTACTCTTATTTTAACTTAAATCTTTGATTGCACAAGATTTGTTTATGTTTTTTATGACTATTCTTGAGAAGAACTGATTTGATTTTCTTGGGTTTCTTCAGCAATCACATCTTTTTGCGACAGCTGTGATATTGCGGTGGCATTGCGTTGTTCCATGCGTGTAATCATGCCAAGCCGTCGCTCATGGCGTCCACCTTCATAAGCTGCATTGAGCCAGCCTTCGGTGATGAGCATCGCCAGACCAGTTCCCACTACACGCGCTCCCACGCAGAGCACGTTGCTGTTATTGTGTCGTTTTGAAAGGATGGCTGAGAATGGTTCGCTACAAACTACAGCACGGATGCCGGGAAATTTATTGGCCGCAATCGACATGCCTATGCCGGTGCCACAGATCAGGATACCTCGGTCAAAACCATGATTGAGAATGGCTTTTGCGACCAATTCAGCGTATCTGGGGTAATCTGTGCTTTCCTCGGAAAACGTGCCAAAATCTTCATATTCAATGAGACGACTGTCAAGATAGTTTTTTATCTGTTCTTTGAGTAAATAGCCTGCGTGATCTGAACCAAGAGCAATTTTCATTATATACCTCACTTTCACCAGCTTATTATACCTGTGACATGACAACTTGCTATAAAAAATATGACATTTATCAATTGAAGACAACGTGTGGTTTCGCTATATTTAAATTG
>CAZTEP010000142.1:0-4204 GCA_964612325.1 uncultured Anaerolineaceae bacterium | reverse complement strand
CACCCCTTTTGGCACGTAAACAAACGAGCCACCCGACCAGACCGCTGTATTTAACGCACTGTATTTGTTATCACGATAAGGCACAACCGTGCCAAAATGCTCCTTAAAAAGTTCTGGGTGTTGTTTCAAGCCATCTTCAATGCTCAAAAAGATAACACCCAACTTTTCAAGATTTTCTTGTATGCTATGATAAACCATTTCGGAATCATATTGAGCACCAACGCCCGCGAGGAATTTTTGCTCAGCCTCGGGGATACCTAATTTATCAAAAGTGTTTTTAATCGTCTCAGGCACATCATCCCAGGACTTTTGACCAATCTCAGGCGGACGCACATAATAATAAATATTATCCAGGTCCAATCCACTCACGTCCGGCCCCCAGCTATGATTAGGCCGTTTTATAAAATGTTCATAAGCTCTCATGCGCAGGTCAAGCATCCATTGAGGCTCTTCCTTAAAAGCAGAAATTTGTTGAATGATAGAGCGGGTCAGACCTTTTTGAGGCCTAAAACTGGCGATGTCAGGATCGCTAAAGCCATATTGATAATTATCCCCAAAATCGTTTAAAAAACTTTGGTTGTTTTGATCTGTCATTCCAACCCGTTCTAATCAATCCCGTTATTTCTGGTATCAGGATATTTTTCACGAATCCAATCGTAACCTTGTGCTTCAAGTTTTAAAGCCAAGTCATTTCCACCCGACTCGACAATGCGCCCCCCATACATAATATGAACAAATTCAGGTTTCATGTAATCTAACATACGCTGATAGTGAGTAATCAAAATCACACCCATTTTATCTGATGCCAAGGCGTGAACACCATCGGCGACTATTCGCAAAGCATCAATATCAAGACCGGAGTCAGTTTCATCTAAAATGGCAATTTGAGGCTCCAACATAGCCATCTGTAAAATTTCAGCACGTTTCTTTTCGCCACCCGAAAAACCTTCATTCAAATAGCGGCCACCGAAGGCGTAGTCCATTTTTAGCAAATCCATTTTGGAGCGCAATAGTCTTCTGAAATTCACCAGACTGATCCCTTTATCCTCTGAATTTATTGCTTTAGCCTTTGCATTTAAAGCAACGCGCAGAAAATTTGCCAAAGTCACACCAGGAATAGCTACTGGATATTGAAATGCCAAAAACAAACCACGTCTCGCGCGTTCATCAACCCCCATATTCATAATGCTCTCACCGTTCAGCAAAATGTCGCCAGAAAGAACAGTATATCGTGGATGTCCCATAATCGCGTAGGCCAGAGTCGACTTCCCGGTCCCATTTGGACCCATTAAAGCATGGATTTCGCCACCGTTAACCGTTAGATTAAACCCCTTGAGGATTTCTTTTTCACCAACGTTGACGTGCAAATCCTTTATCTCAATTTTTGTCATAAAACCTCTTGGTTTTTGGTTTATTGCCTCGCGGATTATAGCATTTTGCCTATAGCATGTCAATTTTGCTAAAATTGATTTTAGTATATTATCCTAAACCATTTGATTGAATATAAGCATTAATATTGGTATAATTTGAATATTCAAAACACTTGTTTAGAATCCAATTATCAATTTCGAAAGGAACACTTAAAAAAAGGAATAGCTATGACTAAAGACAAACCTTCCATAAAAAACATTTTTAATAAAGCCAAACCACCGAGGCACGACAAAAAAGCTGAATCAGCAACACCCGCCAAACCTGTTTTAGCAAAAAAAGAATCTGTTGCTCAACAGCTTAAAGAACAAACTGAGAAAATGGCTAAATCGGCATTTTTGGCCGAACACATCGTTGAACGTGGTGATACACTTTCGCACATCGCATTAAAGTATTATGGCAAAGCAACTCCGCCATACTATAAACTGATTTACACCACTAATCGCGATATTATTGGTGACGACATGAACCTCATCGTTCCTGGCCAAAAACTTACTATTCCACATCTGCCCGAAGAACTCAAATAGTGCTGAGGAAAAATGACTAAAGATCTGAATCTCTTACAAGTTTTCAAGGCCGTATCTAAGACCCTCAAAGAAAACCAGGAAGCACTTAATGAAGCAGACGTTCACAATCATGACCATGGCACAAACATGGTCAACACCTTCAAACTAATTCAAAAGGCCGTTAAAGCCAAAGAAAACGAAAGTGCCTCTGAGCAGTTAGCTTATGCGAGCCAATTGGTTCGCGAAAAATCAAGCAGTGGCTCTGCCTTGTTATACGCAGATGGTCTTGAGAATGCCGCAAAAGAATTTGAAGGTAAGAGCTTTGACCGATCTGGTGTTGGCACCTTATTAAACTCTTTAATGGGTTTACCTCAAAACGCCCCTCAGGCACAAGATCAACCGCAAACGCCTGCAGCGCCAGCGAATGCTGACTTTTTATCAACTTTGATTGGAGGCCTTGCCAGCAACCAAACTCAGCAAACACCTCAATCCCAGGAACCCATCATCAGCCAAACACCGGATTTGATAGATCTCCTTGGTGGTATTTCTTTCCAACAAGATCCTATTCAACAACAAGCTCAAACTCCTCCACCGAGCCAACCTTCAACAACTGACCTCGTATCCTCACTCCTTGGTGGTCTTGCTCAAAGCCAAACTCCCGTTGCTCCCAAAGAAGAGCCGAAACCCAGTGGTTTAGGCGACCTGTTGGGTTCTCTGTTTGGAGGCAGTCAATCTCAACAACCCCCAAGCACCCCTTCAGCCGGAGGTATGGGGGGAGTAGCCAATCTCTTAGGCTCACTTTTAGGTGGGCAAAGCAATCAACCCGCGCAACAACCAGCTCAACAAGGCGGCATCAGTGGAACATCATTGCTTTCAGCGGCATTGGCTTATTTCATGGCAACACAACAAGGCAAAACACCATTTGAATCCATATTGGAAGCTGTTGGAACAGCCACGCGCTTTAGCGATCGCGCAGATCGCACACAATCTGGTGCCTTGGTTGCCAACACATTGATTGGTTTACTCTCGAAATAAAGGTGTAAGCCTAACGAGACTTTTTATTCAAACCAAAAGACCCACATCAAAAGTGGGTCTTTTTTTTGAAAGAACGATTTCAATTCAGTTATATAAAACTGTTTAGTAGAAAATGGCTCGATCCATAGATTTTGCCTGCAAAATCCAATCCGCAACCATAGATTGACTTGGAGGTCTGCGAACAAGCTTTTTCTCGTTATTAACCTCTATGATTTTCGCATAAAGGTTTTCCGGATTTCTTGTAGCCAACTCTACAACGGTATCAACGCCAGCTTCTTCTAAAAGATCGGAATACTCTTCACCAACACCTTTGATGCGATACAAGTCAGCATGGTTAACCCATTCCAAAATTAAAGTTTTGCTAATACCCGTTTGTTCGGCAATATCTTCACGTCCTTTTGGGGTAGCTCCAGCTTTCAACAAAGCCTCAACGGTATGGATTCCAATTGCTTTTAGCTTTTCAGCATAAACAGGTCCGATACCTTCAATGTCAATAATTTTCGCCATATTAAACTCCTTTTGTATACAAAACATGTGATTGAATGAATTATAGCATGCAAACCAAAAATTTATGTAAATAAATACAATCCTTTTCATGTGGCATTATTTATATGTTTTAGACAGCTGTATAATAATTTGCAAACATTCGATTATTCTGGTATATTATTATATATATATCACTTATGGAGACTATCTTGAACACAAAAACACGCATACTGGACGTTCTTCTCACCAAAGGAGAAGCTTCAATAAATGAACTTGCCGAAGAACTGGGTGTTAACGGCATATCCATTCGTCATCATCTAAAAAACTATGAAAGAGATGGTCTGGTTGTCAGTAAAGAATCAAGAATTGGTCGTGTAGGTCGTCCCAAGCTCATTTATAGCCTCAGCCAATTGGGGATGGAACAATTTCCAAAATCATATGTTGAATTTGCCTCAGTTGTTGTAGATCAACTCAAACAGACCCTAAAACCCGAAGAGTTGACAGCTTTCTTCCGTGAAGTAGGTTACGAATTCGCTCATATTAACCGCTTAGACCATCGACAGCGTAACTCTAATCAACGCGTTGAGCACATGATCAATAATTTGAACGAACAAGGCTACATCATTAAGAAGGAAGAAATTGATGGTAAAAATGTACTCATTAACTACCATTGCCCTTTCCAATATGTTGCTACTAACAATCCTGAAGTATGTCAGCTCTCTCAAACCATGCTTGAAGAACTGAGTGAA
>CAZTEP010000141.1:0-4232 GCA_964612325.1 uncultured Anaerolineaceae bacterium | reverse complement strand
TTCCCATGGAAAAGAAACGTTTATGGTGGAAAGATGGCATTATCTACCAAATTTACCCTCGCTCATTCAAAGACACCAACGCCGATGGCATTGGAGACCTCAATGGTATTATCGACTCTCTTGACTACATCAAAGATCTCGGCGTGGATGCCATTTGGCTCTCCCCAATTTATCCTTCACCTGACAAGGATTTTGGCTACGACGTCGCTGACTATCTAACCATCGACCCGAAATTTGGCAATCTGCAAGACTTCGATCAACTTATCTCCGAAGCTCACAAACGTGACCTGCACATTATTATGGATCTTGTGCTCAATCACACTTCCGATCAACATCGCTGGTTCATTGAGTCACGCAAATCGCCTGATAACCCCTATCACGACTGGTACCTGTGGCGCGACCCAGCTCCAAATGGTGGGCCTCCCAACAATTGGCTCTCTCACTTTGGTGGTCCGGGTTGGGAATATGATCGCTACCTTAATAAATACTACTTCCACATGTTTGAAAAGTATCAGCCTGACCTCAACTGGCGTAATCCTCAAGTGCGAGCCATGATCATGAAAATCTTCAGATACTGGCTTGACAAAGGCGTAGATGGCTTCCGACTTGATGTATTCAACGCGTATTTCAAAGATGCTGACCTGCGCGATAACCCACGCAAAAAAGGCTTTGCCCGCCGACCCTTTGAAGCCTACGAGCACATTTACGACACTTCGAGACCTGAAATGATGGAGGTGGTAAAGGAAATTCGTTCCATTTTGGATGAATACCCCGACCGTTATGTCGTTGGCGAAACCTTCCTGGAAGATTCAACTTACGCGCGTACTTTTGTGGGTAAAGACCGCTTCCATGCCGCATTCGACTTCAATTTCGCGTCAAGCCCCTGGAACGCCAAAGCCTTTGGCACCGCCATTCAATACTGGGACGCGCTCCATGGTGATGATGCCTGGCCAAATTACTTCTTTAACAATCACGACGTGCCTCGTTCATCAACACGTTACACACAAAACGAAGATGATAACCGCCTAAAGCTTTTGGCAACCATGCTGCTCACCGTTAGAGGCACACCCTACATCTACTATGGTGAAGAAATTGGCATGCGCGATATCAAAGTCCCCAGAAAAGAAATTCAAGACCCCGTTGGCAAACGTTACTGGCCTTTTTACAAAGGACGCGATGGCTGTCGCTCACCCATGCAATGGAACGCTTCTGTCAATTCAGGGTTTAGCACCGGTACCCCATGGTTGCCGATTCACCCCAACCACAGCGTTCGCAATGTGGCCAACCAGCTTTCAAGCCCGGCTTCCTTGCTAAACTTTTACAAACAGCTCATCCAAATCCGCCGACAACAACTCAGTTTACAAAGAGGCGATTTAGAATTGGTGTCCGAACCCAATAAAAATCTCCTCGTCTACAAACGCGTTTTGGCAGATGAAACGTGTCTGATCATTCTCAACTTTGCCAGAGACATCCAAAGTTTTGAACTACCGGTTGAGACAGTTAATCAATGGGATCTCATCTTCGCTGGCAATGATGCTATCACCAGTCAGATGAACGCTAACACAGTCAGTTTACCTGCTTATGGGGTAGCTATCTTAGTTTCCAGAATGACCTAAAACCATGTTAAACCCACGCCCATCCTGGAGAAACATTGAAACCGCTTTCGTGCCGGGTAATCTCCAGACGGCTGACAATCAAACCTCGTTACCACTTGAACGTTATCTTCCCCCCTACACCGAAGGGATGGCCAGTCGCTGGTTAAACAATTATGCCAGTCCCGGTTCTTGGGTGCTCGATCCTTTTGGTCAATCCCCTTACTCAGTTCTTGAGTTAGCTCGCGCGGGTTATCGGGTTTTAGTCACTGCCAACAACCCCATAGCAGCTTTTATCCTTGAAGTTTTAGCCGCGGCACCCAGTTTAAATGATATGCAATCTGCTTTGAAACTTTTAGGCTCACTGCAATATTCGAAAAGCCAAAATCTTGAACAGCAGATTCGCAGTCATTACCAGCTTAAGTGCCCAAAGACTGAGTGTTCGCAGGCACTCAATGCGGACTCAAAAGCACATTTTGAAGTTGAACGTTATATTTGGAATGAAAACGAATCTGAACCAAGTTTTGCTATTGGTAAATGTGATCTCTGTGGCTTTGAAGGTGAAATTCAACTCACCAAAGAACAAATTGAAAGTCTGCCCCCTCTTCCGTCGATTAATTTAAGTCGTGCCCGCGCACTTGAAAAAATCGACCCCAGAGATACCCAGCTTCGCGCGGTCATGCGTGATGTAACAACTTATTACACTGACCGCTCCATGTCATTGTTGCAAACCATTTTAAACCGCATCGCGAACCCGGCTATTCCCGCCCGACAAAAAGCCTACATTCACGCCCTCTTTTTGAGTGCCGCAGACCGCTGTAACCAGCTTTGGTCTTATCCGATAGGCCGCAATCGCCCCAGGCAACTCTCTCGCCCGCCTGTCTACCAGGAATACAATCTTTGGTTAGCCCTGGAAGAGGCTTGTCATCAATGGTCTGTCATGACTGAACCCATAACCTTCCGGTATTGGCCAGAAAAACTGCCTCAATCTGGTGGCGTTTGTCTTTTTAGTGGCCGGTTGCGCGAATGTTCACCACTCCCTGAACCGGATTTAATCGACATCGTTTATTCAAACTTACCCAGAAGAAATCAAGCCTGGTGGAACCTTTCAGGACTATGGAGTGCCTGGTTATGGGGCCGGGAAGGCATCAAAACCTTGCGAAACAGTTTGCTCAAACAGCGCTATGATTGGACCTGGCATGCCACCGCCCTCGAAAAAGTTTTTTCACGTCTCAAATACATGGTCCGGCCGTCTACACCAATATTAATGCAAATATCCGAGTTAGACCCACTTTTCTTGTTGGCAGGCACAAAAGCTGCCCAATCTGCTGGCTTCAGTCTACGAACAGCAGCTGCTTCGGGCAACTTGAATGTTCTGCAAACTGTCTGGAAATTCGCTCCAACACAAAGCAACCAAGTTGACAATAGAAGGTTACAGGAAAACGCGCGCCAAATCGCACGTTCCTTTTTAACGGTTCGTGGCGAGCCAAGTGCCTATTTGAGACTTTTTACGCAAATGGTATTAACTTTACAAACCCAGGGCATGCTTTTTCAAGACGAATACAGCCAATTCACTCCCCCTATCAACAAGTTAATCGAAGATTTAGACCCGGTTTTCACCGACCAAAACCTTTTTATTCGCTATAACCCTGGCGTTTCAACCGATTCGGGAAGCTATTGGTTACGCAGACCACCCGAAAACTATATCGCTCTTGCTGACAGTGTGGAATCTTTAATCAGACAACAATTCCTGTATCTCAACCGTCATAACACCATTGACATCAACACTGCCATTTTCAGTGGTCATCCTGGTTTATTAACGCCTGACGATGAACTCATCCAAACCATTCTGCGCTCCTATGCAAATGAAGAGTTGATAAATGGGGAAAGCTATTGGTTTTTAAAAGAAAACGAAAACTTTGCTACACGCATGATGGATATCAAAGCATTGCACGAGATGATTGAAAAAATGGCCAGTCAGCTGAAACTAAAACGTCAACTCACAGAAGAAGCCATCTATTACCTTGATGAACATGACAACGGGCTTTACACCTTTTTCATCACCGGCAGTGCCATCATTTCTGAAACGCTGCAACGCTATAAAGGTCTTAGTGGCAAAAAACTGATTGTGCTTCCGGGCAGTCGCGCCAACTTAATTTCCTACAAACTTCGCCGAGACCCAAGTTTGCAGGCTTTGCTTAGCGATGACTGGCATTTTGTAAAATTCCGTCACATCCGTAACTTACACAACAATCCTTTTCTCAACCTCACCCTTTTTGAGTCGCAAATCTTCGGCGATCCACCTGAATTTCTCGCCTCACAACTGGTCTTGTTCTAAGTTTCGTACTTATTAAACCATTTCCCTACGGTGATACGATTGTTGGTTCTTGCGGTGTGGGTGTCGGTTCATCATACGGACTTGGCGTAGGTGTCACCGTTGGTTCAGGTGTAGGCGTAGGTGTGGGTGTTGGCAACTGCAAGCGCAAACGATAATGCTTTTGAACTTCCGTATTCATCGTGCTGTGCATGGTTACCCTCAAGGTAATCACTGTTTCGTCGATCTCAGAAAGATCCCATTCCAGTATTAAATCCTCAGAACGTACTGGCACGGTAGACCAGTCTTCACTCAAGCGTATCCAT
>CAZTEP010000140.1:0-4252 GCA_964612325.1 uncultured Anaerolineaceae bacterium | reverse complement strand
CACTGACCACAAATAGAAGGCCCAATGCCTACTTTCAGGTCAGCTGCATTTGACCCATATCGTTCTGTCACTGCTTTAATCGCAACCTGTCCGATATTTAACATTGTACCTAACCAACCCGCATGCACCAGACCAATAACATTTTTCACAGGATCATGAAAAAACAAAGGCACACAATCAGCAAAGCGCATGGTCAAAGTGATATTCGGTTTATCAGTAAAGATGGCATCGCCTGGTTTATGCTTTTGCTCAGGAGGCCTTGGTGCATCAGCAAAATGAATTTGAGTGCCATGCACTTGCCATACATCAAAACGACTCGATAAGGGTTCACCAAAAGCTGAAAATAAAAGTTCATGATTTTTTTTGACAGCTTCCTTATCATCTCCAACCGTGCCAGCGAGATTCAAACTTTGCCAAATACCATCCGACACGCCACCCAAACGAGTAAAAACCCCGTGCTTAATAGATAAAGAATCAAAACTCTCAAATTGATAGGCGCGCAAACCATTTTTCTCAAACAGTTTCATCTAAATACACCTCAATCTTGTTTTCATGTGTGATTGTTTCTGCATTATTCATGTCTTCTTCAAAAGATAAAATGATGAACCAGGCACTGAAAAATCCGAACAAAGTACCCGTCAGCACCCTAAAAAAAGGCGTGCTTTCGCGCACTGGTAACCAGGCCAAAAAAGGTAATTTGAGCTGACTTATCAACTGTCCAAAACCATCCAAACCAATGGGCATAATTGCCAAAACAATCCATAACCACCATGGTAGCGGTTTAATTTTCTTCTTAGCTAAACTTAAAAACAAATAAAGCAACATAAACAACAAGATACTTGAAAATAAGGCGATATCCCTTTGGCAAAGAGCAACCTTATAACCCACATCTTCATTTCCGAGAAATTCAGATGCGAATGTGAAATCCTCAGACTCAGCGCCGGTGATCATTTCATAGGTTTTTAGACCTTTAACCTTTGCTAACGCGCGAGGATATACAGCTTGCTCGCCAAACAGAAAAAACGATCGATAAGCCAATTGATGACAAGCTGGACGATAAGCCTTGTAGATTAGTTTGGCGAAAGCCTCATGCCCATATTTCATTAAAACCGGTGCCAAAAAAGAAAGACCAAGATACATCACCAAAACCAAGGTAACAGCAATTAACAACCCTCTTCTTAGGCGCTCTTTCTTATTTTTTTGTGATTTTGGCTTTTGGGCAATCTTAGTTTCAAGAGGCATTTATTCAATGACCTCAACTAATGTGCTTTTACCTAAACCTTTAATGGTCAATTCACCTGGATAATAATCAATTGCCGGCTCAGCCCAGCGCCAAATCCACTTGGCATCATGCGGTAAGCAATTTACGCAGCCATGCGACAGCGCAACACCAAAGTTGTTGTGCCAATAAGCAGAATGGATTGCCTGACCGTCACTGTGATATAACAAATTCCAGGCAATACCTGGTGAATCATATTGCGACACCCCACCAGCACTCATATGCAAAGAAATGATTTTACGCCAAATGGTATGAACACCTGGTGTTGTCGACCATTTGCCTTCATCAATATAACCAGTTGAAACCTCACAAAAATAGACTTCACGTGAGCCTTCAAGGCATCGCAAATTCTGATTAAAGAGATCTATCAAGATGCGTTTATCACCCATTTCTGGATGCAACGGTGAAATTTCTTCTTCAGTAATTATCCTACAGGCACGGCCATCAACCCAATAATAATCAGGCAGGGCACCATACTTTTCGCTTAGCAAATAATCAATCCGTCCATTGCTTTGCCGAATATCAGAAACCCAATGTACCTGAGAATAATAGAGCATTGGTCGCGGTGTTGAACGAATCCAATAGGAAGTGTTGTCTTTTGGCCCTACAACCTCAATATCCACCTTAGGGATAGTGATTTCAACCCACATTCCCTTTGTTCCATCAGACTGTTCCGGCAGTGTAGTTACAGGTCTGTTGTAATGACTTCGGCAAGGCTGAACTAAAAATGAGTGTATGAACCCTTCAGGTGTTTCATACCATCGTTGTTTATAACGATAGAAATCAAGCTTGTTAGCAACCACCTCGCTTTTGATTTCAAAAACATCATCACGATAAATTCTTTTTATAACAGGAGCATCCACATTCGGTTCAGAACGCAGTTCTGTCCAAGCGCCAATATCACCAACTGCAACACGACCATAGAGTTTACCATCTATAAAAGGTTCGGTCACCTGAGCATGACTTTTAAAGCGTGGAAGTGCTAATAAACCGGCAGTCAAACCACTCATTTTCAAGAAGTCCCGACGACTAATTTTTATATCTTTCATAAAATTCATTCTATCTTTTTCCAGGTCTTGAGCCAAAAAGCATATCGGTGACGGCAAAAATCGGGGGATAAAGCCTAATAATCCCGGCTACGCCGTTCAATTTCCCGTTTGGCATCCCTTTCTTTAATGCTTTCGCGTTTATCATACAACTTTTTACCACGTGCCACGCCAATTTCCAACTTCGCCCGACCAGCCTTTAAGTAAACCCGTAATGGCACAATTGTCATGCCTTTAATACGAATGGCATTCCACATTTGCTTGATTTCCTTCTTGTGTAACAACAGCTTTCGATCACGGGTTGGATTGTGCTGTGCAGTTGAAGCTTGGTCATATGGCGCAATATGCGCACCCACCAACCAGGCTTCTTCGCCGTCTGTGCGGACATAAGCTTCTTGAAGACTGATTTGCCCTTTTCGGATAGACTTAATTTCAGTCCCCTTAAGCACCAAACCTGCTTCATAAGTTTCACTTATAAAATATTCGAATCGCGCTTTGCGATTCGTAGATACAACTTTCACATCCATATGACCTATTTTAACATATTCTATGTCAGCATGCCTTCCAGCCATCAAGTAAAGCTATTCGTGTTAGCTAAATAAATTTCATTTTCCCATTAATGTGTTGTGAATAAATCTAATCGCCTCATCATCCCAAAGATAAACAAACAAGTCAAAACCAACCGATGGGATAAATTCACGCGAAGCTGTAATATGGTTTTTTGTAAATTGTTTGGCATTAATATCCTCTGATTCGAATTTGTTCATCAAACAATGACCTAAACTTATCAGTTGCTCTGCTGACAAATCCGTCAACACATTTTCACGAAATTGTTTTACCAGAGTAGGAATCTTCAAAACCATTTCAGGTCTTTTCATACGTTCAAACAAAGCTTTCAGCACAATGGTTTGGTTCCCCACCCTAAAATCATCGCTATATTTTGTGCGAATTCGCATTAATACCAGTGACTCAAGACCATCTAAATGTTGAAAACCAGATGGATAATCGCCAAAATAATCATCATGTACTTCATAAGGCAAATAAACGTCAATGCCACCCACCGCGTCAATCACTCCCATGACCAATTTAAAGTTGACAACCATGTAATGGTCAACTTCCACACCAAAATTGTAGTCAATTGCTTCAGCCAGTGAATGCGCGCCGTTTCCGCCCCCTTTATACCCCGCCCAGTCCGAAACACCAACCGACCAGGCTTGGTTTATCTTCATCGGATTCTCAAGATCCACCCTGCCTTCAGGAAAATCAATCATCATATCGCGTGGCAAAGCAATCATATTAATCTCTTGCTTTACAAAATCTATGCGCACCAACCTTATTACATCAGCTAAACCAGATTGATAATTATCCTTACGCGTATCCAAACCAACCAACAAAAACACCAATGCCTGTTGTTCCCCACAAACCGGAGAAGACTCACCCTGGTCTGTTTCGGCTATTGCTTCTAAAAAAAGCGGAGGTACCTCAAGATGTTTAGGGAACGCGATTTCTTCTAATTGTTTCGGTTTCTCTTCTTGCGGCATCAGATGATATTCCACTATTAAGGTTTTTTGAGGATTAGCGTCCTTTTTAAGTGGTTCAGCCATCGGTTTTTGCATCAGGGGACGTAAAAAAATAAAATAAGCGCCAGATAATATCAGCAACGCCGTCGCAAACGCGAGTAAGAACAACTTAGCGATTCTGTGTTTGCCTTTTGTCTTTTTTGTAGGGGCATCCGTATAAATAAGATGTGTGTCTTCATTTTTCGGCTTGATTTCCATCTTTACTCCTGTCTGTGCAATGGAAAGTGCAATCCTTGGGATTTAGCTATTTACGCCAAATCGCTATATTTACATCCAATCATAGCTTAGACTTGTTACTAAGACGCTTTTAGCCTTCTTTAGTTCCAATTTCTTTCTAAAGCTCTAAT
>CAZTEP010000139.1:0-4266 GCA_964612325.1 uncultured Anaerolineaceae bacterium | reverse complement strand
AGGCTCATCCATAATCAAAGAGATTTATCAGACCATCTCGAAAAATGGCAAGCGACTTCAAGCATACAAACACCTGCGCTGCCAGTCGGTTTAATTCCCCTCATGGAAGGCGCTGAAGGCGTTTTACATCTTGATGAATTATCAGACTGGTGGGAACTTGGTGTGCGCATTATCGGCCTTGCCTGGCGTTCAAACCGTTACACCGGTGGTACCCGCGAACCTGGCCCCCTCACCAATGACGGAAAGGCTTTAATCAAGGCTATGGCTGAGCATGGTTTTGTGCTTGATATCTCCCACATGGACGAAGAAGCTACATCCCAGGCCATTGAAAGCTATGAAGGCACAATCATCGCCAGTCATGCCAACCTATCACGCTTGATTGATGGCTACGAAGGCAACCGATTGCTTAGCGACCAACTCGCCAAAGCTCTAATCGGACGTGATGCCATCATCGGTGTGGTTCCTTGTAATAACTTTTTGACCCAAAACTGGAAAGAAGCGGGGGGTAAATTTGCCGTGAGCCTCAAACTTGCCGCTGAACAAATTGACGCCATTTGCCAACTGGCCGGAAACAGCAAACATGTTGGTATTGGCACAGACTTTGATGGTGGCATTGGCTACCAATCCGTCCCTGCAGAAATTGACACCATCGCCGATTTACCCAAACTAAATGACTTCCTTAAAGACATGGGTTACACCGCCGATCAAATAGCTGACATCAATTACCGCAATTTTCTGAATATGATACAATCGGTTTTACCCGCTTAGGAGAAACATATGAGCAAAGAAATTCGCGATGTTTATTTTGACCCAGACAACAAACCTGAAATAGTTGAAACTGGTTTTCCTTTTTCAAAAGCACGCCTGGCAATAACCTTTGTTATAATCGGTTTTCTCATCTTCCTTTTTGGTTTACGACCTGACCTCTTTGGTCTTGATCGTGGGCGTTCAATTGGTTTGATTCAAATCATCACCATTCTTCTTGGGCTGGGTATCATTACCTGGAGTGGCACCATCATTCTGCGTCGCCTTTGGAACGGTAACAAGAAAACCCTAACCGGCGATTTTGGCTCGCGTGTTGTCGCCACTGGTTTCGTCATTTGCTCTTTTGCCGCCCTCGCTGACGCCTTTGGTTTAGGCACAAACCCAGTCTCAAACGTCCTGCTCGGCACCTTGCAAAGTTATGGCCTTATGGCGGGTATCATCATCGTTTGTGTTGGTCTGCTAATGCTCATCAGACCCAAGAAGTTCAATAAAGACGATAACTAAGTCCTTTTTTCATCACTATAATCTATACTCTTTTATCCTTAATTCAACAGGCTTCTTTGTGAACCTGATATAATGTCTCAAAATTAATAGAAAAGCAGCCTATGTCCCAAACAATCATTCACACCCAACTCAAAAACGGCTTAAAAATCAGCCTGAAAGAAATTCATACTGCGCCCATCGTCAGTGTTTGGGCCTGGTATGACATTGGCTCTCGCAATGAAGTTCCCGGTAAAACCGGCCTCAGCCACTGGGTTGAACACATGCAATTTAAAGGCACCAAACACATGAGTGGCACAGAAATGGATCATGCCATCGCGCGTGCTGGAGGCTATTGGAATGCCTTCACCCACAACGACTGGACAACCTACCTTGAAACTTTGCCTGCTAATCACCTTGACTTAGCCCTAAAAATCGAAGCTGACCGCATGCAAAACAGTTTGTTCGACCCCGAAGAAGTTGAGATGGAACGTACCGTCATTTTATCGGAACGCGAAGGCGCAGAAAACGAACCGCTTTTTCTTTTAGGTGAAGCCATTGAAGCGCATGTTTTCAAAACACACCCTTACCGCAATGAAGTTCTCGGCTACCGTGAAGACATTGAAGCTATCAGTCGCGAGGACCTTTACAATCATTATAAAAACTACTACCAGCCCAATAACACCCACCTGTGTGTGGCTGGTGATTTTGACAGTCAAGTGGTTCTCATGAAGATTGAAAGCTACTTTGCCAATATCCCTTCATCCAAAGTTAAACGCAATATTCCCGAACCTGAAGGCCCCATCAGCGAACCCCATTACCTTGAACTTCAAGGTCCCGGCGATGTCAATTATGCGACTATCGCTTATCGCTCACCGGCAGCCAACACTGATGATTTCTTTGCTTTTACCATCCTCGACAGTTTATTGGCTGGCCCAAGCTCATTAAACATGTTCGGCAGTGGCAATATTGGTAACCGCACCAGTCGTCTGTACAAGGCCTTGGTACAAACTGAAATTATCGCCGCCTTTGGCGCTGGTATTAGCGCGACAATTGACCCGGGCAGTTACCACTTCAGCCTAATTTGTCGTCCGGATCGCAGCTCAGAAGAAGTCTTAAACCATTTTGATCAACAAATTGAGATGGTTTGCTCTGAATTGATAAAGCAAAATGAACTCGAGCGCGCCATAAAACAAGCCAAAGCACTTTTTGTCTACGGCGCGGATAACATCACTAACCAAGGATTTTGGTTAGGTTACGCGCCAAGCTTTGCCGACTACAACTGGTTCACAAACTACATTGAACGCTTACAAGCTGTCACCCCTCAACAAGTCCTGGCAGTCGCCCAGAAGTACCTCTCTTCAAATGAACGGGTAATCGGCTTTTACAATCCCATTAAGAAAGCCTAAACCATGAACAAACGAGAACTCAACATCCCTAACGCACAAACCATCCTGCGCAAACCCCTGGCGAACGGTGCCACACTCATGGCCTGGCAAAACGGCACCAGCCCAGCGGTCAGTGTGCAAGGCATTTTTTATCCGGGTGCCATCGCCGACACCCCTGGCAATTACGGTCTGACTGCATTTAGCACAGCGATGCTCATGACTGGCACCAAAAAAGATGATTTTCAAAGCCTTCACGAAAAAATCGAGAGTCTTGGCGCATCCATCAATATCCGCACTGGCAGATTAACCAGCAATTTTAGCGTTTATTGTCTTTCAGAAGATTTACCTGTCATTTTAGACTTGCTAACGGATATCCTAACCCAACCAATCTTCCCTGAAGACCACTTTCATCGCATTAAAGCTCAGGCTCTAACCAGCCTCGCGATTCTCGCCCAAAACACAGGCGCGATGGCCAAAGAAGCTTTCTCGCGTTTGCTTTACGGCGAACACCCTTTCGCTCACCCAAACATTGGCTATGCGAAAGATATCAACGCGATTACGCTGGATGATTTATACAACTTTCATCAAAGCCATTTCACCCCCCAGGGTATGATTATTTCTGCGGTTGGCGGTTTAGACCCCAACACGATGGCTGATATCATTGAAAACAGCCTTGGCACATGGCAAAATACAACCACAAAAGAGCCAGCCAGCATACCCGATTTCCAGGCTCCCTCTACACCACAACGTGAACATGTCACTTTGGAAGAAAAAAGCCAAACCGACCTTATCGTTGGTGTTTTAGCTCCACCACGAAAGAGCCTCGATTATCGCATTGCTACCCTTGGTAATCACATCCTCGGCCAGTTTGGCATGATGGGACGTATTGGCGAAAGCGTCCGTGAAAAAGCCGGCCTCGCCTATCACGTTCAAAGCGATTTGACTGGTAGTCTCGGACCATCCTCATGGGAGATTTCCGCGGGCGTCAACCCGGATAACCTCGATAAAGCCATTGACCTTATTAAAGAAGAGCTAAAACGCTTTGTCAACGAACAGGTTTCAGCCACTGAACTTGAAGATAGCCGATCACAACTAATCGGCCTCCTCCCTCTCAGCCTTGAAACCAATGTTGGGATCAGCCACGCGTTGTTGAACATCGAGCGTTATCAGCAAGACTTGAACTATTTAATTAAGTTCCCCACCATTCTAAAAAGCATTAGCGCGCAAGATATATTGGAAGTCGCCCAACGCTATTGGCAATTTGACAGGCTGATTGTCACATCAGCAGGAAGAGCAATCTCATGATTAAGTGCGGTGTAGATATTGTTCGTGTTGATCGGCTGAAAAACGTAAGTTCCGCTGTTCGCAAACGCTTTATCAATCGCGTTTTTACCGAAAACGAACAGGCTCAGCTTCGAGACAACGATGAAAACCTCTTGGCTGTTATCGCGGTCAAAGAAGCTGTTTCAAAAGCACTCGGAACCGGTATTGGCAAAGTCGCCTGGCGCGACATCGAAATTGTACATCTCCCTACTGGCGAGCCAACCCTTAAACTCCATGGCTACGCGAAAGAAATCTCCCAATCCAAAGGACTTGAAGAATGGGCGATATCAATCAGTCATGATGGTGGTCT
>CAZTEP010000138.1:0-4268 GCA_964612325.1 uncultured Anaerolineaceae bacterium | reverse complement strand
TCTCCTCTCCGTAGGCCTGAAATCCCAGCGTTTTGAGCTGGCAAGCTTTTACTGCTTGGCCAGGGATCCCGAATATGTCCTTTTTCTCAAAGAAACGGGGGTTGAAAAAATCCAGCTGACTTTCTTTGGCATGGAGAAACTTACGGATTTTTACACTGGCAGAAAAGGCGCGTTTAAAGAACTGTTGAAAGCTACTGATATTCTGATTGATAATGGCATAAGCCCAAAGTGACAGTTGTTTATCAACGAGAAAAACAAGGACGATATTCTGAAGCTCGTGGAATACATCGACGAATTAGGACTAAAAGAACACTGCCCTGATTTTGACTTTTTCATACACGAGGGCTCCTGTGATGGGGAGAACGAAAAACTGTACGATATCAGGCTTAAAAAAGACAGCCTTCCGGCGAGCCTCTCGCCTTACTTTAAGGGCTATGCTGACTTGAAGAGCGAAACTGAGTTGGTGGCTGATTTTAAATCCAGGGGTGACGAATGCTTTGTGCCTTCAAACTCGGGTGCTGATCCGGTTATCTACATTTCAAATGGCCTGGACATCTGCTTTAATTTTACCCATATGCAGCCCGAGTGGAAAATAGGGAACCTGGACGTGGATGATATCTCCGAAATTTCCGGGCGTATCAAAGAAGAGGACATCCCCGCTCTCAGAAATGCAGCTGAAATCACCTTGGTTGTGCTTGTCATAAAATACGGTGATGAAAACTCGCAAAGGTTGTTTTCAGAAGGATATTATAAAATCTATCTCCTTAACCGGCATCTTAGCTTATAAAAATCGAAAAACCTCTCTTGAACAGGCGCAATAAGTGTTTTTAACACCACATTAAGTATCTTTTTAGCGCTATGATAAGATAACATAAGTTTCGCACATTTAAAAAAGTACATGGTCCTAAATCACTTGGTAAGATTTTATTGGAAACATAAAAACCAAAGGAGATTAAGAACCATGTCAGACAAAATTGTACGTTAAAGCTATATGATTTGATTGAGTAAATCCTACAAATTTGGCTTTCGAAAGCTCAGGCTATATTGCTCTGTCTCAATTTTTGTGGAGTAGGGTTATGGTCTTAAGATTAGCTTGCCTTACTTTCTATGGCGAAGTAAAGCGAGCAATTTTCCCTCCCGGCACTGTTCAGCTTGCAGATAGCGTTTCGTGCAGCATTCCGCAGGGCAGCTTTAGAGCAAGTGTCAAATGGATGTCGGGAGGGGATTGTTTCCAGCTTTTATATGTCTTTTTTCCGAAATTTCCAGATGGCAGTTGCGACAGATAACACAAACCAGGATCCGAGGACAAGAAATGCTGCCATCACTCCTGTATATTCCAAGCTGCCTTTTTCTGCTACACCTGAAAGGGTATGGATGGCTGACATAGGTAATGAAGGGATTGTGATGGATTGCAGCATTTTTGGGAACAATTTGGCAAGTGCAGGGAGAAATAGCACAAATACAGGAGCCACAATCCCCGCCGCAGTGTTTCTTGCGGAAAAGGTCGCACAAACTGTCAATAGCGCGTAAAAGACCGGCATGACGATACACCCGGCAGTAAATCGCCAAAGCTCTGCAGGGGAGGGCATTGGCTTATGAACAGATGAAACAAAGAAACGTCCGGTCATTTGCGTAGCAAGAGCGACAACAGTTCCAATCACAAGCGCAATCAGAAAATAAATGGTTGCTTTCGCAAAAAAATAGCGGGTTCGTGCCGGCGATGCAGAAAGATACGACTGGATCGTTTTCTCCTGAAACTCACGTCCAATTTGAACGGCAATAAAGAGTAGAAGAAATATAGTAACAATATCTACGCCAAGCATATTAATAGAAATAATCTGCATAGGCTCAAATTCCGATAATGGACGTCCCTGCGTAATGCGTGTTGTCAGGGAGAACGCAACTCCTATCAGTATGCTTGCTATCGTCGCAAGTATGAGATAAATTCGGTAAGATTTTATAAACCAAATTTTTTTCCATTCCGCGCTAATCATTTTCATTGTGCTACCTCCTCTTTCTTATCTCTGCGAAGATTTTCTCCGCGGTATTCTGATTTTCCTTCTACCATTTCCATAAAAAGCTCTTCCAAAGAAGGATGATGGGTTGTTAGTTCATAGATGCGCAAGCCATGTCCAAAAGCTGCGTCTCCGATGCTTTTCTGACTTATTTTTCTGACCCGCAAATTATCTTCTCTCGTAATATCGACCTGCGCGCCTTCAGCTTTCAATATTTCATACAATTTTGGAGCATTATCTGTCTGCACCTGAATATAAGAGCTAAGACTCTTTTCTTGTAATTCTTCCAGACTCATATCCGCGATCAATTCACCTTGTGCAAGCATGATGATTCTATCGGCAACCGCCTGTACCTCGCTCAAAAGGTGGCTGGAAACAAGGATGGCTTTGCCTTGTTTTGCCAGATCACGGAGAATTGTACGGAGCCAATGGATACCATCGACATCCAATCCATTGAAAGGTTCGTCTAAAATAATCGTTTCAGGATCACCGATTAGAGCGGCAGCCAGGCCAACACGCTGCCTCATACCAAAGGAAAACTGACCAATTCTTTTATTTTCGACCTCCTTTAGACCAACAAGGGAAAGCACTTCCTCAACTTTTTCTTTATTCAGTCCGGAGGCTGTTATTAAAATCTGCAGATACTGCTTGGGTGTCAATCGGGAATCTATCGTGTTTGTGTCTACCATTGCGCCAATCTTTTTCAATGGGTTTTCCAGCGTTGCATAGGCTTCCCCGTCCACGGTTACGTTACCTGCGGTAGGAATAGCTAAATTCAGGATCATTCGAATCGTTGTGGATTTACCCGCGCCGTTAGGCCCGAGAAATCCGGTTACCATACCCGGATGCACCTGAAAGCTGATGTTATTGACAGCTGTTTTATCTTCGTACTTTTTTGTCAGGTTCGTCAACTGAATCATTTTCATTCTGTCCTTTCTCTTCATTAATGTCGATATCTGCGGCCAAGCTATTTTGGGCGAAAAAAATCTCAAAGGCGGCTTCCATAAATTCATTTGCGGATGTCATCAATTCGGTATTTCCTGTTATTAATTGATCTTCCAGGTTTAATTCAGATATCTGTTTTATAAGTTCCATATCTCCATTGGTATAGGAAATAATCACATCCCACCAGCGTTTAACCAAGCCTTGTGCTTCCGGACTTGCAGGGGATAAATTTTGATTTAGTAATATCATCGCTTCGATAAGCATTTCTTTGTAGCTGTGATAAAACTGCATTGCTGACTCAATATCCTCCATGCGCGCGGGAAACTTATCGTGCTGTTCCTTTGTCAGCATCTGCGGAGCTTTGCTGAAAATATCATCTTCGGGCAGGGTACTTAAAATTTGGAGCAGAAGTGTAAGAGGGATTTCCTTTCCGGCTTCGATCATATCAGCCATGAGCCCAAGTGTTGTAAAAGATGTATGCAAATGTTCCATCCTTTGAAGCAAAAGCAAGCGTTGTTTTTTTAACATTTCCAGCAGGTCTTCTTGGTTTGGTTGGAATAAAAGCTGTTCTTTGATCTGATCCAGCGAAAAATCGAGGGACTTATATAGCACAATTTGTTCCAGACGGATCAGGTCATCCTGCGTATAATATCGGCGACCTCCATCTGTCCGTCCCGCGGATCGCAACAACCCGATGTTGTCATAGTGTTGTATTGTTCGAATTGTCAGACCCGCGGCGGAGGCAATTTCTCCGCTTGAATATCTCTTTTCTTTCATACTTTAATCTCCTTTAATCGCATTGTAATACATTACGTAACGTCATGAGCAAGGGCTTTTTTGAAATTGTGTGTATTTATTCTGCGAATAGCGTTGTTTATCTTTGTGAATTCACTTTTTGCTCTTCTCTATTTTTCTTAGCTCAGCCACGTGATGACAAAAATAAATGAAAAGATTGAGGAGAGCCACTTTTCGGATTAAAAGGTGGCTTATATTTACAGTTTTTTGGAATCTTTACGGTGGTGCTGATTGAAATCAGTTGAGATGGCGGGCTGGAAAACGCTCTATATACTGAGCTGAATCGATATTTCAGGGTTGATAGGTGTTTTGACTAATTAATTAATAAAGCGTTTGCGTAAACAAACACAAAATAGCGCAAGAAATGTTGTCTCTCAGATCTCACTCCTTAAGAATCTATTCTTCATCCAATTCGATACTGATAAATTCAAATCCGCTTACATCGAACAATCCCATATCGGTTAATTTAATTTCCGGTATGACTGCCAAGGACATAAATGTAAGCACCATGAC
>CAZTEP010000137.1:0-4280 GCA_964612325.1 uncultured Anaerolineaceae bacterium | reverse complement strand
TCAATCCTAAACCGGTTATCATGCCAAAAACAAGCAAGTCATTCCGTTTGAATCTTAACAAAGCGCGAAACAAATAATACAAACCAAGGCTAATCAATGGAAAAACCAAACTCCCACCCAATAACGCGTAATTCTGCAAAACCGGCCAATAGCCAACGCCAAGTAACAATACCGATAACACACCAACCCATTTTCCAAACAAAAGCTTCGCTAAGCGAAACAGGAAAACCAATCCAATTCCGAAACTGATTAAATTAGCAAAATATAATGACCCCAGTGTCAGTTTCTTGCCAAAAAAAACACCAATCAACGCCATCCAGTAATAAGTCAGCGGTTCGCTTACCACGTTCCGTGGGAACATAAACGCTCTCGCTCCTTCACGTATTTCTTCAACTGTCATATAGGTTTCAACCTGTTGACTAACCAATTCTATTGGCAACCGTTTAATCATCAAGCCATGGAAAGCGAAAATTACAACAAAAACTGCAACGAGCAAAAGTAAAAAACGCTTTTTTTCTAAAGGATAGTTGGAATATTTTGCTTTTAATCTTTTGAAAACACTTAAAAAGCCGCTTTTTTCTAAAGTGTTTTCTGTTTGAATATTCCAAAACACATAGATAAAACTGGCAATTCCCAAAAGCCACAAAACAATCGTCATCACACCAAAACCACTGTTACGGGTTAGAAAAAAGCCATAAAAGACAATCAAAACACAGACTATCAAAACCTGCCATCTAAAAGCCTGTTTTTGGATTTTTATATCGGAGAGCCCTTTTTTATTTTTCTTCGCACTTTGTTTGAGCGAAACAAAAAAGCCAACGGCTCCCGCATAAAGAAAAAGTCGCCCTAACCACGTTTGAGAAAAAAGCTTAAGTTCAAAACTAATTTGTGCGATAAAAATTAAAAGTAATGAAAACCAAAAAAGAATCGTATTCTTTCGCCTCTCGATACCATACTTTACAGCATCATCGTCATTAACTGAGTCCATCAAAGGCTGACTATTAAGCGCTTCTTGTACGTTCTCTGAAATAATTGAAACGTCTCTTCGTGTTGGGCGAGCAGTGAATAATGTCTCTCTCAAATAATCATAAACACTTTGCTCATCGTTCGTAAGTGATTCTTTTTCAGACATAGCTTCATTTTAGCATGATGTCTTATTTTCGCTTATTTTCTTCAAAAAGCTAAAACCTTATTCCGCTCGCCAGGCATAAAGGTAACTCAAATGAGCATGAACTTTGTTTGGATATTGTCGGGTTTGATACCCTAATCCTTCAAAAAAGTGTATCAGCTGCGAAGCGCAGCGTTCAGGCTTTTTCTCATGCACTTCCATGATAATTCGATGAATGTGTTCAAAAGTTTCTTCATTTTGACTCATCAATATATCATGCCCCGTACCTTCGCAATCCAACTTCAGCAGATCAACATCACCCTGAACAACATCGTCAATAAGGTCTTTTAATGAAATGACAGGAATTGAAGTACGCCTATAAGTTTCATCAGACTCCATGCCAATTTCCAGACTTCGCGCGTGAATAGCGTCATCTTCGCGTATTTCAAGCATTATTTCGCCACGTTCTTTCCATACACCCACATTATGCGATTCAACATTCATTAAGTTATTCACACGCACATTGTGTCGCAGGATATTAATAGACCCTGGGTTAGGTTCAAACGCGTAAACACGCCCCAATGGCACCTGCAATGCCGCCTCAACGGTAAATTCACCAATGGATGCGCCAATATCCACAATGGTCCAGTCCTCCTCAATCGGATCACTATATCGTGTATAAAAGCGGTCTAAAAGGGATTCTTTCACTGACCAGGCTTCCATCTTACTCGTAACTCCCATATTCAAATTATTCCGTCGCAAATGTAACCACCGCAGCCCTTCAAATGGTTTTCCAAAAAAAATGCAGAATAAATTGCGCCAATTCTTAATCCCAATCAAAAGCTCAATCGCTGACCAGACATAATAAGTAATTCTTACAAAAAACCGTTTCATTTTAAGCCTTCCTGCAAATGAAGAAGCTGCATACCCCATCCTCACATCGGCTGTCTTCAACCAGTTTTCTGATTTTTCGGAACCTCAAAAAAGGGTTATTACGATCTTTAAAAAGCACCCATTTTCCAAACAATTTTTTCCAAAGCAAATTCGGCAAGCCACCCACATGACCGCGTTCTAACATTTGCAAAGCCCAAACAGGGAAATAATTAAAGCATTCAATGCCAACAAATCCTGCGGTCTTTAACCGTTCTACCCATAGTTCCGGACTGTCCAAATTAACATGTCTTGATATTTTATTAAAAAACCGTTCATAGCATCTTGCCAAACCTTTTAGACCTAATCTGTTAAATAAAGTTTGCCCCCAAAGTTTTTCACGCCAGAGATGATTGGGTACAGCAAAGTAAAACACCCCATCAGGTTTTAGAGCTCGATACGTTTCATTGATAACACCTTGCACATCTGGGATGTGTTCAAGCACAGAATTACTCAAGGCTGAAGCGAAGCTCTCTGACTTAACCGGTAGTCTATGCGCATCTGCTATGATTATCTGATGATACGCATTGTATTTTACCGCTTCTATACTTGGTTCAATCCATGGGTCAAACCCAAAGTATTTTTGTTCATTAAGCATCGCCCAGGCAAAATGCCCATCACCCGACCCAATATCCAAAACCGGTTCAGGCAATCCTTCGCGTGGATAAAAACTTTGTTCCACAGCACGCAACATCGCCCGAAAATATGGCAAATGAAAACACTGGTTTTCAACAATCTTGTCTAAATCTTCCGAACTAAGCTTATTAGTCATTGATAAGCCTTTCAAATTCCTTTTCATACCGTCGCGCGACTTCTTCCTGGCTGAAACGCGCCAAATAATCTTGCGGAATGTCACGTCGCGTCTTTTCTTTTCGCTCAAAATCCTTCAAAACCTCAATAACAGCCATTGCCAGGACCTTACTGTCGCGAATAGGCACGATCTTACCCATTCCCGTCCGCAAAACCGGCTGTCGCACGCCAGGCAAATCGCTCGCCAATATCGGCGTGCCCTGCGAGAGCGCCTCAATCTGCACAATGCCAAAACTCTCGGTTGAATTCAAACTCGAAAACACCAGCACATCACACGCCGCAAAGAAGGCCAAAAAATCCGCGTCACTTATATAGCCAACAGACATCCACTTCTCACCAAAACGTGAAGCCATCTCTGATATCCGCGCCTGATACTCTTCCTCGCCAATAACGCTCTTCCACGCCCCCGCATGCACCACCCGCACGTTCGGAAAAGCCTCCAAAACCTTCGGCAAAGCCTCAAGCAAATACTCATAACCTTTCTCGCGCGCTACCCGACCTGCCAATCCCAAAACGATGTCAGATTGCGAAATGCCAAATCGGGCTTTAAAGTCTGCGACGGCTTCCTCTGAAACCGTCGTAACATTCACTGGTGTGGGAATCTCGATTATTTTCGACATATAGCGCGATAAAACCGGAGAAGCTTCAGCATAATCAAGCGTGTTTTGCACAATCACATCGGCCCTTCTCAGGCTCAAACGCCCCAAAAGCGATGTGCCCCACACCGCCAATTGCTCAAAAAAAGAAGCACCAGCCGCAATATCGCAATGATAAGTGACCACCAGATGTTTTCCTAATCGCTTTGCCATAGCACTCAAAACAAAACTCTCAAATTGTGGCAAATGCAAATTCACCACATCCGCCCAACGCACCCAAGGCTCCGCGACACGTCGCAAAGTAGGTATAATCACGCCTTTCGAGAGTCGCCAGCCCACCGGCACACGCACCACGCGTATTCCATCCATCAACTCTTCGCGCGCCAGCCCATCCTGATACAAAGAACTCAGCACGACCACCTCATGCCCGCGATCCACCAGCCCCCTTGCCAATCGCAAAGCGTAAATCGACAATCCCGATTTATATGGTTCAAAATAGGTCGATGATATCAATATTTTCATAATCAATTATCTGTCGTCAAAAATAACGCTAAAATTTACTGGCTCTGATTTTGTAATAATATGTATTTTCGTTCCTTTGCATTCAAACATGGTTTCGGTCCTGACAATTCCATGTTCTCATGTTCGGACATGGTCGGGAGACCATGTCCCATTATAAATTACATTGTTTTTAAACAGATAACTACTCCTGCTGTGTGGCAACAGAGTCTTTTTTCGCAGATTTTGCTTGCGCGACAAAATCGCCTAAGTTCTCACCTAATGCGTAAATGCCAATAACACCTAACAAACTTGGTATAAGCAATTGATACAGATCG
>CAZTEP010000136.1:0-4309 GCA_964612325.1 uncultured Anaerolineaceae bacterium | reverse complement strand
CTGCCAAAAAACAGCCACAACCGGACGTTCCATCAAATGAAATTCCAATCCAGTCAGGTGATTCAGGCTCGGTCCAGGGTTAAGCGCTACCGCGTCAAACTGATGTTCTTTTAAGTTTTGGGCAAGGCTTTTAAGTCTGTTTTGCATGAACTCGCTCCTTTTTCATTAGTATACCCTTAAGCACTCATTCAACACCAAGTGCCACAAAAAAGTGGCCTTTGGAGCCACTCTTGAACAATCAATTCTACAGGTCAAAAACGAATTAAGACCCCTTTCTCTGAGATAAAATATATTCCCTAAGTATTAGCACCAAGATGATAAGCACCATCAGTCCCCCTAAAATCGCGATACCACTCACATTTTCAACAGGTAATGGCTCAATCATCAAGTCTGGGTCAAGGTAAGCACCAGTTTCAGCAACCGCGGTTTTGGTAATCGAAATTGCTGTAGCCTGAAACTGTGTTTGAGGACTCATTATCGGTTTAATTAGCACCACTAACAAGACTAAAACCACCGTAATCACCGCCAAAGCGATTAAAGCGACCAAGAAGCTTCGTTGTTTTTTATCCTCGTTAGTCTTTTTTTCTGTCTTGTTATCGTTTTTTTCTTTCATCATCAATCCATTCAAAGCTTTACTGCATACTTTCGAGTGCCTGCTCAAGCGCTTCTTCAACGCTCGCGCCATCGCGAACTATCATTAGGGTAGCGTTACGCAAAATAGGGCCTAAACTATTAATCGTTTCATCACGTGGGTAAAGCCTGGCCACGTTCATTGTTTTCTCCAAAGACGGTTTCAATGTTACATTGGTCCACGAAGCCAAAGCCACCGGCAAAGCAGGAACGTAATTCAAAGCCTCGCTCCATTTTGCCAAAAAGGACGTATCGCTCAATTCTTGAATGAGCTTAATCGCCAAAGCCTGTTGCGCCTCATTGGGATTGGCTATTGCTAAAACCCAGGTCTCAGTCAGACTAAAAGCCGGCTGGGTAAAAGCTGGCTCTGGGTAACCGCTTGAACTACCGGTGGTCATCCTGAGCACCATACTGGCCGGCATTACCGCTGTATCCAGTCGCCATTCAGCAAAACCTTGCCACACAGCACTATAAGTTTGCATCTCGGGTACAGCCGGACTCATATGCTGCGCTTCAACTGTATCTTTCAAAACCTGCAAGGCACGTTCAAGTGGCTCTCTTTGTAAAATAAGATGATTTTGCGTGTCGCGCGTTTCACCACCGGCAGCTAAATACAGCAAAAGCAAGAATCGCCCTTGCGGGTCATCCGCGGCAAACCCCAAACGGCCATAGTTTTCGTTAATCGCATACCAATCATCGTTAGGTGGCTGGTGACTTTGCGCCTGATAAACCATAATCAGTGGGTCACCCAACAAACCAATACCAAAGCTTTCACCTTCAAAACTAACCGCTTCGCGAGCGAAACCGTACAAATCAAGGCTATTCACCAGAGATAATAGTGCCTCGTTACTATAAACCAATCCGCGCGCGTAAGCAGAATCCAAATCTTGTTTGCGCATTAGAACCAAAGCCGGCAAATTATCAGGAGCCGCGCCACTTGTGGTAATCAGTGATTCAATCACGTTGCTGCTACCTGTCGGTGATTTTAGCCGCACTTCCACTTCAATTGCGTTCGCTCGGGCAAACCGATGAAGGCGCGACTTCAACAAACGTGCCGCTTCATTATCACCTTCAGGATCAAACTCTGGCGGCAACCACAAAACCAATCGCGTTTCCCTGGCTATTGCTATTGGTGTCACTTCGGTTGCTTCAGGGGTTGGGCTCATTTCCTGAGTTGCAGTTGACGTAGGTAAAACTGGTGTTTTGGTTGGCACACCGGCTGGTTCTTCCCAGGGAAAATCCAAACTTTTAATCGCCTCACAGGCAGCCAAACTAAAGAGCAAGACTGCCAATAACAGCGCCGCTCCTAAATTAAACCACCTGTGAGTGCTTGTTTTCATAGCATTATTATAACGCTTTTTGTTTTTACCCTAACTGGTATAAAAACTAAAGCTCGCCAAGTTCAATTTTATTATTCAACAAACCTGTTAGCAGTTTGATTGAATTCTCAACATCAGCACGGTCAACCATCTCACTGGGGGTATGAATATAGCGACTGCCAATTGAAAGACATCCAGCCGGCACACCTTCGCGTGTCATCTGAATTGCACGTCCGTCCGTGCCACCAAAAGTGAGCACTTCCATTTGATAGGGCAAACCCTGTGCTTCAGCTTCATTAACCATCCATTTAACCACGCGTGGGTCAGCAATAAAGGAACTATCGCGCACCTTCACTGCGGGTCCATCACCAAGTTTAACATTGAGTTTGTGACCTTTCGGGGTATCACCTACACCGGTAACATCCACAGCGATGCCAACTTCAGGATTAACGCCATAAGCGGCAGTTGTCGCGCCACGAATACCGACCTCTTCTTGCACACTAAACACAAAGTAAATCTCATTCGGGCTGGTTTTCTTAACCTGTTTCATCGCTTCAATGGCAATAACAGCCGCGATACGGTCATCCATCGACTTTGCCACCAAACGTTTACCCAGGTCCATAAAGGGACGTTCAAAGCCACACACATCCCCGACCTGCACAGGGCAATCCTTAGCAGAAGTCGCGCCGATATCGATGTACATTTGCTCGAGTGTGGGTGTTTTTCCTGGCTCAAGGCGTTCCATACCAATCACACCACGCGCGCCATTCATAAAGATGACCCGTCCACCCAAACAAGTGAATGGACTCACGCCACCCACCGCCAAAAAGCGCGCGAAACCGTTGTCGTCAACATGGGTGACCATCAAGCCGATTTCATCAATATGCGCTGAAACCATCACACGCATACCGCCTTCTTTTTTAGTTCCCACGCGCGCGATGAGGTTACCCAATGCGTCTGTGCGGATTTCGTCGGCATAGCCTTTAATTTCTTCGCGCACCGCTGCGCGGATATCTTGCTCCTGGCCAGAAGGGCCGGGAGTTTCAACTAATTTCTTGATTAGTTGCAGTAATGAGTCTTGTTTCTTTTCTACCATTGTTTACTCCTGCCTTATGAGGATATTTTCATCCAAACGCGCCAAAGCGGCGTGTAATAATCGTAATGTGTTGAGTTCGTCATCAATGCGTGCCATTCCAGCCGCGCTGTGCGCGTACCGCCCAGGCACAGAAACCGATACACTCGGCACACCTTCGCGCACCCGGTGAATCGCACCGGCATCAGTACCACCCGGCGCGGGTTGGCGGAATTGCCAGGGGATTTTTTCAGCTTTGGCGGTATCAACCAACCAATCAACCAAACGTCGGTCAGCTATTGTAGCCCCATCCATCACATAAATTGCCGGTCCCCCATCAAGATGTGTGCGATATTGGGTATTTTCCTCGCCATCATAATGAGGCAAGTCATATGCGGGTGTTGAGTCAATCGCGATGCCAATATCAGGGTTAAACGTAAACGCGGCCACTTTTGCGCCACGCAAGCCAACCTCTTCCTGCACAGTGAAAGCGGCCAAAAGGTCAATGTTTTCGGGGGCATTTTTCACCAGCTGAATAAGGTTATAAACGCCCAGGCGGTTATCCAGCGCCTTGGCACAAAGTGTGGGACCCATCACCTGGAGCTTGGTCGCGAATGTGGCACGATCGCCAGGTTTGGCTTTTGCGGACCCACCCGGACCAAGATCTATGCGCAGTTGTGTCACGGGCAAAGTCTGTTTGCGTTCCGCGGCTGTGGTCAGGTGAATGGCTTTGGCACCGATGATACCCGGCACATGATCACGGCCAACGATGACTTGCTTGCCAACCAGTTGGCGTGGGTCAATACCACCCACCGTGCGAAACTCGAAGATGCCCTTACCATCGTCTTTAATCAGCATAAAGCCAACTTCGTCCATGTGCGCGGCAACCATCACGCGCAGGCGTTTTTCGCCTTTGCCCAGTTTGGTCACCAAAAGGTTGCCAAGATGGTCAACCCGCATTTCATCGGCGATGCCTTCCAGTTCGTCCGTCACAATTTGACGGATTTCCTGCTCATCGCCCGAAACGCCCACCGCGTCAGTCAGTTTGCTGAGAAGTTCAAGTTCTTTTTTACCCATTTTGGGTTTGAAAGTTTTTGGGATTTCCAATGTCTTTGCCATAGTCTACTCCCATTTCACAGTATTCATAAAATCGAGTGGCAGGTCGGTGATAAATTCAGCCATTAATCTGCCAGCGCGTTGGATATCTTTGATGGCAACTTGCTCTACCGGCGTATGCATATAGCGCAACGGAATGCCGATGACCATGGTGGGGATGCCCTCGGCGACC
>CAZTEP010000135.1:0-4314 GCA_964612325.1 uncultured Anaerolineaceae bacterium | reverse complement strand
TGAAAGTCACTGGTCGCTTGCTTGGCATTGTTTTGGGCGTTCTGATGGTTGTGCTCGGTGTTGTGTTGTGTATGACGCTTGTTGGCGCAATACTTGGCGTACCATTAACCATTCTGGGTGTGATGCTATCTTTCAAATCGATTTTTTAGCGAAAGCGAGTAATGTCTTGTAATGACAGGACTGCCAATGAATAGCATATTTCTCACCTAACAAGAAGCATACGAAAACCCTTTTTGAGGAAAGGGTTTTCATTTTGTCTTATAAAGGGGGTATCAGTTTTACTTTTGTGAATGTGTGTCGATTGCTGGCAATGAAATCCGGTTAATGAAAAACTAAGAATCGGCCAGTTTTTGTTTTAACTGGCTGAGGATGGTGACGGGTGTGGGGTCGATGCCATAGGACAGGGCCAGGTAGTAGGCGACGTAATCGCCAAATTGCGCCAGGCTCCACATTTGCGCCAGGCGACTTTCACCCTTCGCGAAAACTTCAAAGACTTCAATTTGTGATTCAGCGAAAAGCTCAGCGCTGATTTTTATTCTTAGTTTGTTGCGTGGGTGATCCGTTTCCGCGCTCAAAAACACCGCTGAAGTGTTTTCAATTAAGTCTTCGGGAAAGATTAATCCGGCCAAGGTGTTGTGGTTCATTTCAGGAATACTTTCAAATGAGGCCCAGGCTTTGGCCAGTTCGGCGATTTGCGCGCTCCAGCGTCGCGCGATGACTTCTATGCTACCCGCGCCAAAGATAACCACGTTTTTATTGAGCAATCGGATGGCGAGTTCTTCGCAGGGGTTTGGGTCTTCAGATTCAAAGTTGCTATAAACTGGTCGCCATTCGCGCATCAGTTGTATTGATTCCGCGATAGCTGCGCTCTGGTCGCTGATGATGTTTAAACGGTTGGCTAATCCCAGCAAAATGCCAAAGGAATAGGCTAAGGCGGTGCGAGGCTGGCCGTCGTGTTCAAAGGTCCAGGCGGTCACACCGGCTTCTTGTGCCATTTCGCGTAATTTACCCCCTGTGCTGATGGTGAGAATCGAACAGCCTCTTTCAAGCGCGGTTTTGAAGCAGTCGATGGTTTCTTCGGTGTTGCCGGAGTGAGACGAGCAAATGACTAAAATCTCCGCGCCTGATGCCCAGGCAGGTAAGCCATAATCGCGGTGAGAATAAACCGGCACATCCGAAATATCACGCAAGTAGGAACCAAAAAAATCACCACCAATGGCTGATCCGCCCATACCACAAATGACGATCGCGCGTGGCTTTGGTAAATCGGGCAAAGGGAGCGTGTTTCCCAGTTGCCAGGCGACTTCAAGGTCGTCGGGCAGACGATTGATGTAAGAGAGCATGTTTTCGGGGTCGGCGAGTTTGAGTTCGTTCATGTTTTATCCTTTGTTGTGATTTTCTATGGGGTTGGACTGGGTTCAGGCGTGGTTACTTGTTCCAGGGTTGGTGTTGGTGTGGGGTCATCGGTGACGATGACGCGTACGTAAAAAGGCGTGTCGGCGTTCATGCCCAGGCCGAACAATGTGCCATCAGGAGCCTGGAGCATCCAGTTGCCCTGATAAGTGCCGGGAACAGTGGGGGCGGTCATTGCCACGCTTAAATCGATGGCCTGGCCGGGCAAAACCTCACCGGCGAGATAGTGTTCATACTGCGCGCTCATCGCGTTTTGTGAGTAGAAAACAAGTTTGTAAAGGCGGGTCCACTTGCAGGAGCCAGAATTGACCACACGCCAGGTTTTGGTGAAAGTTTCCCCGGCGTAAACCGTGCTGTTATCAGGCACGGTGACATCGAAAGGCACGCCCATGCCGGCGCGGTTGCAGGCCTTGGTGTCGGTTGGGGTGATATCGGGCGTAGCTGAACGCGCGATGGTGGCGATAACGGTTGGCCAGGGCGTGAAAGTGGCTGTAAAACGGGGTGTGGGTGTGGCTGTTGGCAAATGTAACTGGGTTTCGTGATACGCGTTGGTTAGTTGCATGATGGCGGTTAGTTCGAGTTCCGCTTGGTTGAAGGTCGGCGCGGTTTGGCCAAAAGGTTCGTCTTCAACGGCAGGTTTGCAGGCGATGAGCATACCCAAAATGACTATGAGCACCAAAGAAATCATTCTGCCAAACAACTGTTTGTTCATGGCTAAATTGTACCCGAGAATGAATGCTGAGTTGTTTATTACAAGCGCGCTTTAATAGCCAAGCATTTCATGAATCAATATGACTTCATATGCCGCGCCAGTGGGTTTGCGCCACAGGATTGATAAATTGCGACAGATTCGATGGGGGCGGTCGCAGTCATAGCATTTATCGGCTTTTTCAGCGCATGGGGTGTTCACACCCAATCGCTGAGCGTTGAGTGGCGCGGCGATGTTACGCGCGCGGTGTAGCGCGTCTTCAAAAGTCGGGGCGATTTTGTTCTCACCTATCACCAGATAAACTTTTTCGTGGCCGTGACTAATGGCAGCCACACGATTACCAGTGCCATCAATGTTGATAATCTCACCAGTTTCAGCGATACCGTTCACCGAACTGATGTAAATGTCTGCGTCGCGGACCTTCTTTAATGTTTCTGCCCTGCTAAGATTCTCCTGCGGAAACCAATGCCAATGGACCACGTTCTTCTCGGAAAGTAAGTAAAATAACCCCATCGCCTCAAGGGTTTTGGAACCACCAAAGCCAACACTGCAATTTTGGATAGATTCTGTCAGATAAAGGCTGGCTTCTTTCGCAGTAGAAAATTCACGCACAGTATAGCCAAGGTGATTAAGGTTTTTTATCAGTTTGCTGAAATCTTTCATGGTTTTCAATATCCTTTAACAATTGAACCAGTGGACGGTTAGTTTTGAGCTTAGCTGTGGTATGTGAAGACACCAACAAGGCCACACGCTTCTCAAGTGTGTACCTGGTAAATAAATAATTCTAATAAGGTCTCCTGACCACAAAACTATCTTATCTTTTTTCGTAGAATGTATCAAGGCTTCGAGATGATTGTTTTTATTCGAAAAGCTTCATGCGATGTCGTTTACATAGTTTGACGAACATAAAATTTAGAGCTATACTAAACATTAGTACTCTATATAAGTAGAGTAATCTGAAGCAGAGAATCTCTCACTTCCTGCTCAGTCGCTGAAACATATGTGCAAGATAAAGGAGTAACTATGGATTTGTTCCCTAACGCGATATTAATGAAGGACAATGGCATAGATAATCAGATGAGCCCCAAGCTTGTGATTAAAACGAGTGGTATCTATAAATCATTTGGTAAGAAAAAGGTTCTTGAGAATTTAAGTTTTACTTTACCTGAAGGGAAGATTTATGCGATTTGCGGGAATAATGGTACGGGAAAAAGCGTTTTCTTGCGTATTATTATCGGTCTAATCTATCCAGACCAAGGGGAAGTCGTTGTAAATGGTCAGGTAATTGGCAAGGATGTTGAATTCCCGGTTTCCGTTGGTAGTTTAATCGATCATCCGGGGTTTTTGCTCGCGGAAAGTGCTTATCGTAATCTTGAAATTCTGGCAATGATTTCTGGAAAGGCGAATAAACAATCTATTCAAGATACGATGGCATTTGTTGGCTTGGATCCATATGAGAAAAAGCCGGTGCGTACTTATTCGGTCGGCATGCGTCAGCGATTAGGTCTGGCTCAAGCGATTATGGAGGATCCAAAGTTATTAATCCTGGATGAACCCACAGCTGGGCTCGATTTCGATGCGCAAAAAGAAATCTATGATTTTCTGATCCAACTTCGTCAACAGGGCAAGACAATCCTCATTACCAGTCACAGCCTTGCTGAGGTGAAGCTTTTATGTGACAAAGCTTTTCAGATTCAAAACAAGAAGCTTGAAGAAATGTCGGATATTGATTCCACAACCGCGGAGAGATAAGCATGAAGTATCAATTCAATAATACCGAAGCCATATACTTGCAAATTATGCGAGAACTTTGTTATCAGATTTTGCGTGGTGATTATAAAGCCGGTGATCAATTGCCAACCTGGGTAGAAGCTGGCTTGCAGTTTAACGTGAACCACAACACCATCGCACGCGCGTATCTCGAAATGAGCCACGCTGGCATTGTGGAAACCCGCCGGGGTTCTGGAACTTTTGTAACCAGTGACCAGGAGCGCCTGAACAAGCTTCATGAGAGTATGAAAAAAGACTTGCTTAACAGTTTTGTCGGTGAAATGACCAGTTTAGGCTATAGTCTGTTGGAAATTGCTGAGGCTTTTCAGGATTATTTAAATGAGATTAGTGTGTCTTCTATGAACGAGGAGCTGTGATTATGAAAAGAATACCAAGGGTTTTGCCGGTTTTATTTTTTTCTT
>CAZTEP010000134.1:0-4322 GCA_964612325.1 uncultured Anaerolineaceae bacterium | reverse complement strand
TGGACTCAAACGAATTAGAGCGTGAACGTGGTATTACTATTTTAGCAAAGAACACGTCTGTTGTTATTCCTGATCCTAAATCAGGTCAAAATGTGAAAATTAATATTGTTGATACACCTGGTCATGCGGATTTTGGAGGTGAAGTAGAACGTATTATGAATATGGTGGATGGAGCATTACTGATTGTAGATGCGGCAGAGGGACCAAAACCTCAAACACGTTTTGTGTTAAAACAAGCCATTGAAAAACATATCCCAACAATTGTTGTCATTAATAAACTTGAACGACGTGATGCGTACCCAAAGGACGCTTTAAATAAAACTTTTGACCTGTTTGTTGAATTGAATGCAAATAGTGACTTATTGGATTTTCCGATAGTATATGCTGATGGCTTATTAGGAAAAGCAGGTCTTACTGAAAAGCTTGAAACTAATCTTGAAGCATTATTTAATACAATTCTCGAAAAAATTCCTGGCCCAATAATTGATAGTGATACTGGTTTTCAAATGTTGGTTACAAATGCCGGTTATGATGAGTATAGCGGTCACACAGCAACTGGACGTATTCATTCAGGAAAAGTAAAAGCGGGGGAACAGATTGCAAGAATTCACCTTGATGGAAGCATTGAAAATGTCAACGCAAAGTATTTATTCACTTACCAAGGCCTTGAGAAACTTTCTATCCAGGAAGCTAAAGCAGGCGATATTGTTACCATTGCTGGGTTCAAAGAGATCAATATTGGCGAAACTTTATCTGATATTGAAAATCCTGTCGCTCTACCGGTCATTGCTGTTCAAAAACCTACAGTTAAGATGAGTTTTGGAGTGAACACCTCACCCTTAACCGGCCAGGAAGGAAAGTACTCAACCAGCCGTAAAATTTGGGAACGCTTGCAGGAAGAAACTAAAACCAATATTTCCCTAAAAGTTTCACAGACTGCAGAAAAGGATGTTTTTTCGGTTGCTGGACGGGGAGAACTACATTTGTGCATATTAATCGAAACCATGCGTAGAGAAGGCTATGAATTTCAGGTTAGTCGTCCTGAGGCTATTATCATCACTGATGAAGATGGTACGAAAACAGAGCCTTTTGAAGAAGTGCACATTGATGTCAGCGCAGATTATACCGGCGTTGTTATCGAATCATTAGGTTCCCGAAGAGGAAGAATGGAATCTATGAACAATAATCCTGATGGAAGTGTTCATCTTATTTTCACCATTCCAACACGCGGTTTGCTTGGTTTTAGATATAGGTTTTTAAACATGACCCATGGACATGGAGTGATGAATAATTTTTATATCGGCAATCACCCATTAGAAGGCACTATTGAAAGTCGGCCTTTTGGATCGATTATCGCTATTGAAGCTGGAGAAACAACGCCTTTTGGTCTAAAAAACGCTGAACAAAGGGGATTGTTGTTTGTTCGGCCAGGTGTTACAGTTTATGAAGGAATGATTGTTGGCGAAACACCCCGACCTCAGGATTTGGCAATTAATGTTGTAAAGAAAAAACATCTTACCAATATGCGACAATCAATCAGGGACATTGATGAACGCTTAAAGGCGCCTCGTGAAATGAGCTTGGATGAATATGTTGAGTATTTGGGTGAGGACGAATTGCTTGAGGTAACACCTAAAAACTTACGCCTTAGAAAACGAATTTTAAACACACATGATCGATTAAGGTTCCAAAAAATTGGCGAATTTGGGGAATAGCGTATCCACAAAGATCTTAATATGATTTGCCTTTAGACCTGTGGTTTGGCACGATTAACTCTATCAGCTTATAATATTTCCAAATAGAACAGTTATCTAAACAATGCACATTGATCTTATGTATGATGAAAACAATCAAAAACCAGCAACGACTAATTATAAAGACTTATTTTATTGCTATTACAGGCCTTGTTGCCTTACTCGTTTCAGTCTATTCAACTATTAAATTGTCTCAAACAGAGGCAGCTTTTTCAAGGATGCATTCTCCTTGGATTGTTATATATATTTTTCCTTTGCTTTTTGGAATCACTTTAATCATTTATTCAGTTCTTCTTTTGAAAAAGAAAAAAATTGCTTTAAATTCATTATCATTTCTAAGCCAACATAAACATTGGATTACAGTCGTATTGTTAGGAATTACAATTCTTGTTATTCACATGATGAGTATTTACGTTGATTTGACAAATGAATTCATTAATCTGGGAATGCGTGGCATAGGTCTTCTTCTATACAGTTTGGCCTTAATACTGTTGATTTACACGCTGTTTTTTTATAACACAAACAAGAAACATACTAATAGCCGTTTCCTGTCAATTACATTATTGGTTATTGGATTAAGTTGGCTGGCCGTTTCAATAAGCAAATTTGGCCTTGAACCAGATCGTGCCTTTTGGAATGTGGCTGGTGTTCCAGTAATGTGGATTTCTTTAGCTACCATTTTGTTTGCATTTATCTTGTTTTCACAGATAATACATTTGCTCAAAGAAAAAAAGAACTGGCAACTTTCAAGTAAGGCAAAAATTCTCCTTGAAATTTTGCTCATTGCTGCTATCTGGTTAAGCGCCACATTAATCTGGATAAACACACCATATTCGAACAGCTATTTTTTGACTGAAGCATTGCCTCCTGATGGACATCATTGGCCAAAAAGTGATGCTGAATTAATGGATTTGGGTGGACAATATCTTATTATCGGTGGAAAGCTCGAAACGCCTTATTTTACCGAAAAACCTTTTTATGCGCTTTTCCTTGGTCTATTGCATTTTATTTTTGGTCAGTCTTATGAGATTGTTACAAATGTACAAATTGCTTTCCTGGCTTTAATCCCAGTTTTCCTCTATCTTATTGGTAAAAAATTTTCCGACCGAAGCCTCGGTTTATCATTAGCCATCTTCGCAATTATCAAAGAAGCTAATGCAATTTATTCAACCTATAAAATCTCTGTTTCGCATTCACGGTTAATGATGACCGAGATGCCATCAGCTTTGTTACTTATCATTCTGGCTTATTTAATTTTCAAATGGAATGATGAAGGGCAAACAAAGCAAACTGTGATGCTCTTAGCTGGTGTTGTTTCAGGCGTTGCTGTTTATATACGTACTAACAATTTACTCGTAATAGTTATTTTAATTTGTTTTCTATTAATTGCCGGTTTCAGGAAGATAAAGAAACAATTACCTCAGATTGGCTTGTTTTTACTTGGTGCTTTAATAGTCATATTGCCATGGACAATATATTGTCAGGTAAATTATGGAAATGATCCATTAACACAAAAGGTTCAAGCCGCATTGACAACGAGGTTTTTTTATTCCAACAAAAAAAGAGATTCGGTTAACCCTTTAAATAATGAATCACATCTTCCAGGTATCACTATTTCCAATCAACAAAAACAGTCAACTGATATCATCTCTAACAGCTCAGGTGAAGCAACAAATTTTCTAATTAATGAGAATAAGACCGATATCCAAACACAGGAAGATGAACCATCAATTCTTCATGATATCCACCAGTCTGACACATTCTACAATAACAATTTATCAATTGTTTTAGCTCATTTCTTAAACAATCAGATTAAGAGTCTTTTTGTTTTACCTTTTCAATTATATCCAGCAAATTTGGATATTATTATAAACCAAGAATATTGGCATGAACCCGTGAGCTGGAATGGAGAAATGCCATTAGAGACGATAATCGCATTTAGTGTCAATCTCATTTTGATTGCCAAAGGTCTGTCTTATGCCTGGAAAAAATTTACCTGGCTGGGTTTATTGCCATTAATCATTCAACTGTCATATCATCTCTCAAATGCATTGGTAAGAACTTCAGGCAGCAGATATCTTGTTCCAGTTGATTGGGTAATCTATTTTTATTTCTTTATTGGGATTTGGACATTATTGCATGATTACAATATCCTTCTAAAGATACTTCCTTCCAAAAAAACACAAATGAAGAAAGCAAACACTCAAAAAGGAATTTGGATTGCTATTTCAATCGCACTCGTTATAGGTCTTTCATTGCCTGTATTAAATCTCGCCTTTCCTAAAAAGTATCATAACGAAAGCAAAGAGCAGGTTTATCAACATTTACCAGTTGAAAGGATATTATCTCACAGTGGTTACCAAAGAGAAGAATTACAAACTTTTTATGAGAGACACAACACTGTGCTTCTCTATGGCCGCAGTATTTATCCTGCTTTTTTGAAATCACCTTCTGATTTATGGCCTCGTGCTATGAGACTTACCCTTTTAAGTCCGGATTTGCATAATGTCATTCTTCCCCAGAGTGTAATTAGTGATGAAAAATTACCTGCAGGTGAAGATACATATG
>CAZTEP010000133.1:0-4370 GCA_964612325.1 uncultured Anaerolineaceae bacterium | reverse complement strand
AGGACATATGCAAGCAAAAATGAACTGGAAAGAAAATATGCACTTTCAAGGCAGCGCAGAAAGTGGTCATGTTGTTAGTTTGGACGTTCCCGCTGCAGAGGGCGAAACCAGCAAAGGCTTTACTCCCATGCAAATGATTGCCATGGGCGTTGCTGGTTGCACGAGCATGGACGTGATAAACATTCTCGCAAAACGACGTTTGAACGTCAAGGATTTTAATGTTCAAGTTGAAGTTGACCGCCGCGATGAAATCCCACGCGTTTTCACCCACTTACATTTCATTTACACCGTGACTGGCAAAAATATTCAACGAAAAGATGTTGAATTCGCTGTTAAGCTTTCGGAAGAAAAATACTGCCAAGGCATTGCCATGATGCGCGCCAGTGGCGCAAGCATTAGTAATGAAATTGTCATTAAAGAGTCTGAAATGTAGATTCTCATTACAAGAAGTAAATTTTTCAAGCTGTCTTAGTATCTCAATAAAGTAAAACGAACGAGATTGCGCCTGAAAACGGCGCAATCTTTGGTATACTCATGCTAATCATCAGTCGATACCATCGACTGCAAAGGAACGCATCTTCATGAATGAAAAACTAAAAGAATCCCTTCTTTCCATCATGCCCATCACCCTTATGGTACTTCTGATTCACTTTAGCACGTTTGCCTCACTTGATAATGTCTTGCTTACGCGCTTCATCATTGGCGCAGTGATGATGATGATTGGTTTGCCCATCTTCCTTCAGGGCGTTGATATGAGCATCGAACGCATGGGCGAGCAAATGAGTGGCGCGTTGGTCAAGTCGAACAAAATGATTATCGTACTCATTGGTGGCTTTATTCTTGGATTTTTGGTCAATGCTGCTGAACCAGATATCCATATTTTCTCGCGCCAGTTCGCCGCGCTCACCGCGCCTGAACTGAGCCACTGGATATTCGTTCTTATTATGTCAACTGGTTTTGGCCTGGCAGTCGCCGCAGGTCTCTTGCGCATCATTCGTAACATCAAAATGCGCTATTTTATGGCTATTTTCTTCGGTTTGCTGTTTGTTCTCACCCTTTTTACCGGCGAAGAATTCATCGGTGTGGCTTTCGACACCTACGGTGCCACAACCGGTGCTATCGCCACACCCTTTCTTTTGGCACTCGCCATTGGTGTATCCTCTAAAACGCGACGCAGCACTGATGAAGCCGCTGAATCCTTTGGTATTTTAGGTATAGGCTCTGCTGGCGCGGTACTTGCCATTTTGGTTCAAGGCATTCTGCTTAAAGACAGCAACGTCTCCGCCTTGCCGGATATTGCTGAAGTCAGCTCCAGAACGCTCTCGCATGGCACTTTCTTCCTTCAAACCATGCTGGAAACCATTAAAGAGGTATCTTTAGGTCTATCACCTATATTAATAAGTTATGCGATTGTGGCTATTCTATGGATTAAACCCAAAAAGCGGGATATCAGAAGCATTGGCGTTGGCGCCATCATCACCTTCTTAGGTTTGGTCATCTTTTTGACTGGCGTTTATTTTGGTTTTCTCGAAGCGAGCCGCGAAGTAGGTACACAACTTGCCTTGCGCGGTGACATGTGGCTACCTTTGGCAGTTGGTGGCCTTTTTGGACTGGTATCTGTCTTTGCTGAACCATCAGTCGCAATCTTAAACACGCAAATTGAAGAAGAAACCTCCGGCTCCATCCGGGGTAAAACCGTTCTGTGGACCCTGGCAATTGGCGTGTCTTTGGCAGTTACCATTTCAATTTTACGCATTCTTATCCCAGAATTCCGCATTGTCCACGCATTACTGCCTGTTTTAGGACTTGTAATTGCCCTGTGCTTCTTGGCACCCGATATCTTTATTGGCATCGCGATTGACGCAGGCGGTGTAGCTTCGGGTACAATGGCAGCTGCTTTTATTCTGCCCTACGCCCAGGGTATCGCCAAAAATACTACTGGTGCTGACCCACTAATTGACGGTTTTGGCGTGATTACCTTTATTTCAATGATACCTATTCTCAGCATGCTTGTTCTGGGCTTCATTTACCGCATGAAAGCGCGTAAAGCCAAACAGAATCAGTCAGCTTAAGTTTTTTGAGCCAAAGTGAGTTAATATGAACAAAGAACAAAAATCAATTGTAACGAAAAAAACTGCCGATTTGCTATTAATCAGTGTTGTCACCCGTGGAAAAGGCAGCCAGGTGATGAATTTATTGCATCAGCATGGTGCTGACTATGCCGTATGCACCTTTGCTGAAGGCACAATCCCGGGTCATATTCTGCGCATGTTGAACCTCGCCAAAACAAAAAAAGAACTTGTTTTGGCTTTTATCAACCATGAAAATGAAGAGAACTGTTATCAAAGCCTCATTACTGACCTCAAACTTGATCAAACTGGCCATGGTGTTGCTTTTTCAGTTCCCCTTTGCAATCATCCCATGCCTACAGGTGAATATCAGCTGGCAGGATCTTTGATTATCGTTGATAAAAACAAAGGTGAAGATGTCCTGGATATTTTTGAAGAATTAGGACTAAGAGGTGGCACTCTCTTACACGCCTTTGGAGGTGCTTCGATTGCAAAGATTCTCTTCGATTTGCCAGTGCAACCCGAAAAAGAAGTTGTGTTTTTGGTTACAAAAAAAGAACATGTCGTAAAGATGCAAAAAGCACTTGTAGAAAAATTAGCGATGAATGAACCTAATCAAGGTGTTGCGGTAAGTTTCCCCATCAATCGCGCTCTGGGACTTTATAGCGAAGAAAAGAAAGGCAGCTAAAATGGAAAGACAAATGTTACTTGTAAGTGTCGAACTTGGTAAAGCTGAAAAGGTAGTCCAGCTCGCAAATCAGGCCGGTGCCAGTGGTGCGACCATTTTGCATACCCGCGAAATGCTACCCGAGCCAAAAGCTTTTCAGCTTGAACCCCAACGCGATTTGGTACTGATTGTCATTAACGCTGAACTCAGAGGCATTATCGAAGAAGCCATTCGAAAAGGATTCGATAAGCCCCTGGCATTTTACTGTTTGCCAATTAGCAGTTCAATTGGCTTGGACCGTGGCTTAACCATCCTTGAATAATAATTACATCTTGTCAAAAAGCAGTTTTGTCACCATGTAGCAAGCTGCTTTTCTATTTAATAACAAGGTACAAGAGAATATGCCACGAATCTGGACTTTTTAAAAGACTGGTAAAATGATAGAAGGTGATATGATGAACCGATTATACAGACTTATCAGCATACTCTTATTAATCGCTTTGCTAAGCGCGTGTGGTCAAAAAAACACCAAAGTCAAAGACCCTCCCCCTCCACAGGTTTTGGTGGGTGATGAACACATTGTGGAACCTTCGCCAACCCCAGATGAAAAACAGACAGAAGTATTACTAACCGAAGAACCACAAGGCAAATTGCCACCTCCCCCTGAACACCGTACCCAATATAAGCTTGACCTCACCTTAGATTATTATTCTAAATTTGGTAACGTAACTGAGAATATTCTCTATACCAATCGAACTGACACGACAATGGATGAAATTCTGTTGCTCGTTCCCCCTCGCGACTTTGCTAATGCCTATCACCAACAAGGCCTCACAGGTGACCGCGTTGCCAGTTTTCGAGAAGACGGCGTACGCACTTATGTAAAGCTTGATCCGCCTTTGGCACCATTGGAAAGCACAAACCTCAATATCATTTTCCGATTGGTGCCCCCCGCTCATGAAGGTGTCTTCGGCCAAACCAACCGCCAGCTAAATCTCTCTGACTGGTATCCACTCATACCACCTTATAACCCTGAAACCGGCTGGATCGCTTACAACCGCATAACCGATCACAACAACATCATCATTGGCGAGTATGTGGTGCAAGAAACCGCTGATTTTGAAGTCAGTCTTACGCTCATCAATCAACCTGAGCTTATAGAGGTTGCTGCCAGCGCTCCGGCTGTTGAGGTGAATGGTGTTCGCCACTACAGCCTGCCAACCGCGCGTGCCTTTGCTTTTTCAATCAGTGACAGCTATTTCGAACACGAAATCGTTCATAACGGCACTCGCATTCGCACCTACCTGTTTATGAATCACCGCGACAAAGCGGAAGCTATATGTGAAATCGCGCGCCAGGCGCTTGCGCTTTATGAAGAGCTTTTTTACCCTTATCCACGCGAGATGATTTCAATTGTCGCTGGTGATTTTTTGCATAACATGGAAATGGATGGCATGTTTATGCTCAGTCACAAGGTTATTGACTTTCATAAAAGTGGGGAACGGAATAACCTCACTATTCTCACCGCTCATGAGCTTTTGCATCAGTGGTTTTACAGTTTGATTGGCAACAACTCTTTTAAAGAGCCATGGCTTGATGAAGCCATGGCTACTTATGCTGAAGCTCTTTATTTT
>CAZTEP010000132.1:0-4408 GCA_964612325.1 uncultured Anaerolineaceae bacterium | reverse complement strand
AGGATTACGAATGAAACTAAAGTTAATGCAAATGAGTTTGGGGCCGCTCGGTACAAACGCGGTTGTGATTGTTGATGAAGACAGCCGTGAGGCGATAGTGGTTGACCCCAGTTTTGAGTCAGAAGTCTTGGCGGAATGGTCAAAAAAGGAAGGTCTTGAGATTACTCAGATTTGGATTACACACGGACATGCTGACCATACTGCAGGTGTGCCGGCTTTGTTGCGTGCTTTGCCGAATGATGTTGAGATTTTGATGAGCGAGGAAGCCTACGCGATGGTACAAAAACAGGGGTCTGACTTTTTTGGCATGGCTTTGGAGCTGTTTCCGGAAGTGACGCGGTTTATTTCACATGGTGCGAAGCTTGGTTTTGTAGCTGAGGGAGGTGAGCTTAAGGCGATTGCTGAGGCACGTTTTGCGCCTGGTCACGCGCCGGGTTCGGTGGTCTACTTTTTGCCAGAAGCCAAAGCGGCGATTGTAGGGGATGTGATTTTCCGTGAGGGAATTGGACGTTGGGATTTTGAGGGAGGCAATTTCGCGGTTTTGACACGTTCTATCAGAGAGCAGATTTTTACCTTGCCGGATGATACGGTTTTGATTCCAGGTCACGGACCTGTAACCACAGTAGCGTGGGAAAAGGCGCATAATCCTTATTTAGCCTAATTTAAAATTAAGTGAATTGGTGAGGCTCTGTAAAGAAAGCTGTTTAAGATTAAAAATAAAGCACCCTCAGAAGTTAGAGAGTGCTTTATTGTTTGCAAAGCTTGCTAAGAGTTCTTCATTATCACCAATTCGATTGTATCGGCGACTTGCTCGATGCGGTCGATAGTGCGTTCAAGTTGCAGGAATAAAACAGACCAGGTGTGAATTTTTGACGGGTCTAATTCATCCAGATGCAAGCGACGAACCGCGTTAATATACAGCTCATCAGCTGTTTCTTCTATAGTGTTTACCTCAATAAGGCGTTTGGGTAAAATCTTGGAGCGTTTGAAGTTTTCAAACTCATCAAAGCAACTTTTTAGTGCAACGGTACATTTATAGATTAAATCACCAAAAATTAGGGCTTCTTCGCGCATGATCTTGACATTGTGCATGAACAAAAGCTGATAAATTTCTTCAATGTAATCCAATACGTCATCCAAAGCCCAGGAAAGCGTGATGATATCTTCGCGTTCAATCGGTGTGATGAACTCGGCGATGAGCTTTTCCATCATCTTATGCTTTTTGATGTCTGCAGAGTGTTCTACACCGTGCATTGAAACCATTTGCTCATGGATTTTTCCGGGGTTGTAGTGGTCAATCGTCTCTTTGAGCTGTGAGGCGGCGGTAATCGCGTCAGTGGCGATATCGCTAAACATATGAAAGTAATTGTTGTCTTTTTTTGCCATGTTATTCCTTTATACAAAGATGAGCATCAGTAGTTTTGTAACCAAATATCCCAGCAAACCACAGCCGGGGAATGTGAGTACCCAAGCCAAAACCATTTCTATAACAATGCTCCAATTCACCGAGCGAATACGTCTTGACGCGCCAACGCCCATGATGGCGGTGGTTTTGGTGTGTGTGGTTGAAACAGGCATGCCTTTGAAAAGGGAGGCGAAAAGCAAAGCGATTGAGGCGGCAATATCCGCGCTGGTGCCTTGGTAGGTTTCTAATTTAACCATGTCAAGTCCAACAGCCTTGATGATGCGTTGTCCACCAATCGATGTACCCACAGCCATGATGACTGAAGTAAGCACAATCATCCAAAAAGGTATGGTGAATGATGGCGGAACGGCTTTGCCCTGGCTGAGATAAACACCAATCAAGAAGACTCCCATGAATTTTTGACCGTCCTGGGCACCATGCATGAATGCCATCGATGCCGCGCCACCAATTTGCAGGTTACGGAAGACCCCGATCGTTTTTCGTCGGTCAACATTTTTGAAAAGCGTTTCAATTAATTTAGTTATGCCCCAGCCTAAGCCAAAACCAATGGCTGTAGAAACGAGCAAACCCATCATAACTTTTGACCATTCCGCGCCGTTAACACCGGCAAAACTGCCTTGATATGCCACGGCAGAGCCTGTGAGCCCGGCGATGAGCGCATGGCTTTCACTGGTAGGGATGCCGAAATACCAGGCTACCGTTGCCCAAATGACGATAGATGCCAGAGCACCCATTAAAGCAATTGAAGCGGCATGGGAATCACCGCTAAAATCGACCATATTCGATATGGTGGCAACAACGTTGGTGTTGATTAAGGTCATCACAAGCACGCCCAGGAAATTGCAGACGGCTGCCATGATAATCGCGTTGCGTGGCTTCATGGCACGTGTGCCTATGGCAGTCGCGATGGCGTTTGGCGCGTCGGTCCATCCATTGACCAAAATGACGCCGATGGTGAGGATGGTTGTGATAATAAGAGCGGGGTTAGAAAGAAGCGATTGTAGAGTTTCCAATTTTTGTACCTGAAATTTCCTACTCAAGATTGTAAACTATTCTTTACAATTAAGTGGATAGAAAACTCAAAACTCAGGAAAACTTTACAATAACTTAAAGAAAAAGCGCGTTTAGGCGCTTTTTGGGTTTTGTTGATTTGGTTGTTCTAAGGTGTTTTAGCTAAGAGAACTACTTTTGCTGTCACTCTTGGTACTATTTGATGCTTTAGCAGTCTCAGCTGCAGGGCTTGAACTGTTATTTGCGGAATTGATAGGGCTTGATTCACCGTTTGTCTTGCTTTGGGATTGTCCGCTGGGTGAGCGGTGATCGGTGGCATAAAAGCCTTTGCCTTTAAAGACGATACCAACAGGTGAATATACTTTTCGCAGTGCTTCTTCGTGGCAAACCGGACAAAGGGTTAAAGGATCATCGGTAAAGTGTTGAAACTTATCAAAAGCGTGATCACAATTCTGGCATTTATAAGCATAAATTGGCATAACGAATAAAACTCCTTTTGCAAGGTTTTATAGTACCATATCTTTACGTTTAATTCTTGCGTGGGAGTAGCTTTTTGACGAAACGCTAATAATCGCAAGGCTTATTCGAGTGATACCAGGACAGCGGAGGAACCGTGAAGGAAACCATAATAAGAAGCAAGTTTGAAAAAGTTGGAGGCGACCAGGGTGCCTCTTTGTGTTGAGATTTTTAATTTGTCAGTTATACAGAAAATACGAAAAAAGGTAAAATAGCAAGGTGAGTTTAGCTTTTTCATGCATTGATCGTTGATTCGTGTTTCAAAACTAAGAAAACAAACATGGTGACAGAAAATATTGTAAACGAGAGAGAAAAATGTCTGATTACAAACAAAATTTAAGAAAAGATTTAAAAGCACAAAACAAGAAGAGTAAAATCTGGTTGATTTTAGGTGTTGCATTGGCTTTGCTTGTTTTGGCTTATCAAATTCCGCATGTGCGTGCTGTGATCAATACCGTGTATACCCGGATTTACTATAAGATTAAACCTCCTTCAGCAGCGGTTTTTAATCCGAGCCAGCAGGGTACGATTGAAGCGATTATCCGTCAAACCCAAACTGCCGCCGCAGCTCTTGAGACTGATGAAAGTGTTGCTACGCCTGTTGTGAGTGTTGAAAACACAGATATGCCACCTACACCAACCCAAACACCGATTCCGGTTCCTTCAGCTTATACCATTGAAGGAATGAGCATTGAAGCGCAAACTTTTAATAACTGTGGGCCAGCGAACCTTTCGATGAACCTTAATTTTTGGAATCACCAGACCAATCAGGCGGAAATGCGCCAGGCATTACGCACCCATGATCTCGACCGTAATGTGATGCTTTCGGAGATGCGTGATTATGTGCAGGCAAACACCTCTTTAAAAGCGGTTTTGCGCTATGGCGGTGATCTTGAATTGCTAAAAAGACTTGTTTCGGGCGGGTATCCGGTTTTGCTTGAGCGTGGTCATACCGATCCAGATGATGGTTGGATGGGGCACTATAGCATTATTCATGCGTATGATGATGCCACACAAAGTGTGAGCAGTAATGACACACTGCTTGGAAAAATTACCATCAGATATACGGATTTGGAGATAGAATGGCGTCAGTTTGATGGTATTTTTATCGTGCTTTATCCGCCTGAAAATGAGGTGGATGTGATGGCGCGGTTGGGTGACGCGGCTGATTTTGATGAGAATTTGCGCTTAAGTCTTGCAGCGGTTGAGGCGCGAGTGCCAAATGAAACCGGACGCGAGCTGTTTTTTGCTCTATATAGCCGTGGCCAGTTATTGGTTGAAATGCAGGATTATGTGACCGCAGCGCAGGCTTTTGACCAGGCGTTTGGTGTTTACGCGAGTTTGGACACAGGGCCTTATGGTCGACCATGGCGTGTGCTGTGGTATCAGATTGGACCTTATTTGGCTTACTACAATTCTGGTCGTTATGAGGATACTTTGAATTTGGCCTTGCAA